>JBJMQJ010000041.1:0-5750 GCA_045802765.1 Myxococcales bacterium | reverse complement strand
TTCGATGCCGCCGACGCCCCAGGCGACGATGCCCAGCCCGTTGATCATGGTGGTGTGCGAATCGGTGCCGACCAGCGTGTCCGGATACACGACCCCGTCGTCCTCGAGGATGCCCTTGGCGAGGTGCTCGAGGTTCACCTGGTGCACGATGCCGATGCCCGGCGGGACGATCTTGAGGCCGTCGAACGCCTGCATGCCCCACTTGAGGAACTCGTACCGGGGGCGGTTGCGCTTGAACTCGATGCCCATGTTGAGCTGCAAGGCGTTCGCCACCCGCGCGAAGTCGACCTGCACGCTGTGGTCGACCACCAGGTCGACGGGCACTTCGGGCTCGACCAGCTTCGCGTCTTGTCCGGCGCGCTGCACCGCGCTGCGCATGGCGGCCAGGTCGACGACCAGCGGCACGCCGGTGAAGTCCTGCAGGAGCACGCGCGAGACGACGAACGGGATCTCCTCGATGCGTTCCGCGCGCGGCTGCCACGAGGCGAGGTTCTTCACGTCCTCCTCGCGCACGCGCTTGCCGTCCAGGTTGCGCAGCAGCGACTCGAGCACGATGCGCAGGCTCACCGGCAGGCGCGATACCAGGGGATACTTGTCGCGGGCGGCGGGCAGCGACGCGAGGCGCGCGGACTTGCCTCCCGCGCGGAACTCCTTCAGGTACGGGCTCGGCATGTCGTCCATCTCCGTTCGCTGCGGGATCTAGTCCAAAGCGGCGCGCCGTGCCACAGCCGTTTCGCCCCCTCGGCCGGCCGCGCCGCGCTTGACGAACGTCGCGAGTCACCGTTCACTCGCGGCCCCGATGGCGACCATGCTGCTGGTCAGGCACGGACAGGCCTCCTGGTTCGAGGAGAACTACGATCGGTTGTCCAGCGTGGGGGAAGCGCAGTCGCGGCTCCTCGGCGCCCTCTGGGCGGGCCGCGGGCTGGAGGTGACTCGCGTGTTCACCGGCCCCCGCTTACGGCAAGTGCGCAGCGCCGAGCTGTGCGGCGAGGCCTACTCCGCGACGGGGAGGCGCTGGCCGGCGCCGGTGGTGCTCGACGACCTCGACGAGATGCGCATCGAGCCGCTCTTTCGCGAGCAGATGCCCGAGCTGTTCGAGCGGCACGCGCACCTGCGCGCGCTGGGCGACTCGATGCTCGCGGCCGGCGGCGACCAGGCGCGCGCGCGCATCATTGGCCGCCTCTTCGAAGGCGTGATCACCATGTGGGTCAAGGGCCAGCTCGCGGCGGCGGGGGTGGAGAGCTGGAACGACTTCCTCTCCCGCGTGCAGCGCGGGCTGCGCGCCGCCCAGGAGTTCCGCACCGACGGCAACCTGGCGCGCTCGCCGTCGGGACGGACGGTCGCGGTGTTCACGTCGGCGGGCGTGATCGTCGCCGCCGCGCAGCGGGCACTTTCGCTCGACGACGACAAGGCGCTCGGGCTGGCCTGGCACGTGCGCAACTCGTCCGTCTCGGAGTTTCTCTTCTCCGGCGAGCGCTGGTCGCTGCGCTCGTTCAATTCCGTCCCGCACCTGCCCGACGGGGAAATGATCACCTACCGGTGACCTCGTCATAGCGTGGGCAGCTCGCGCCGGCGCCGCACGGGGAAAGCGCCGTCGATGCGAGCGAGCTCGGGTTCACCGAGCTTCAGCTTCAGCGCTCCGGCGTTCTCCTCGGTGTGCTCGACACGGCTCGAGCGGGGAATGGTGAAGAGGGAAGGTCGCCGGGTGAGGAAGGCGAGCGCCACCTGCCGCGGCGTAGCGCCGTGCGCCCGGGCGATCCCGGCGAGCACCTTGCCGCCGCGCGACTGCGGAGCGGGGAAGCTGCCGGAGCCGAACGGGCTATAGCCGACGAAGGCGATGCCCAGCTCCTCGCACAGAGGGACGAGCGCGGCGTCGGCGTGGCGCTCCTCGAGGTGGTAGAGCACCTGGTTGCAAGCGATCTTGCCGCGGCCTGCGATCCCCTCGGCCTTCCGCAGCAGGTCCTCGTCGAAGTTGCTCACTCCGTATGCGCGGACGGCGCCGCTGCGCTGCAAGTCGGCGAAGGCCGCCATGGTGTCCTCGAGCGGGTGCTCCTCGGACGGCCAGTGCAAGAGGTAGCAGTCGAGCCGATCGGTCCGGAGCCGCCGCAGCGAACGTTCGCACGCCGCGATCGTCCCGCGGCGGGAAGCGTTGGACGGGAGCACCTTGGAGACGAGGAACACCTCGTCGCGCCGCCCCTCGATCGCCTCGCCGACCATCTCCTCGACGGCGCCGTCGCCGTACATCTCGGCGGTGTCGACGTGCGTCAGGCCGAGGTCGAGGCCCCGGCGGAGGGCTTGGACCACCTCGCGCCGATCGCGGCGCTCCAGCTGCCAGGTCCCTTGTCCGACGGGCGGAACGGAGGCCTTCACGGGCCCGAATCGATTGCGCATACCCGTGAAATGCGCCGCGCCAGCGCTGAGCGCAACCGCTCTGTGTCAAAGCAATTGCACGACGGAGCACACGGAGGTCACGGAGATTTTTTGAATCGCAAAGCTGTGCTTCGTGCTCTCCGTCGTGCAATCGTTTCGTCAGGCACCCACCGTCCAGACGTCGCCGGAGTGGAGGAGGGCCTTCAGGTCCGGAGGACGCTTGCGGGCGGCCTCTTCCTCCTGCTCGCGGGCCAGGGCGTCGACCGCGGGTCGCTGCACCGCGCGGAGCACGCCCATGGGCTGCGGAAGAGGCGGCTCGAGCGCCGCCAGCGCCATCGCGAGCGCCAGATCGTCCCGCGTCTCGTCGTGCACCAGCGCGCTCGCGGTCATCGGACCCGCCTCCAGGCGGAAGCCGTCGCCGATGCGCAGCGCCTTGTCCTTCGCCTTGCCGAACACGAGCGGCTTCTGGTGCTCGAGCTTGAGGAGCGCGTCGTCGCGGACCTCGCGCTCCGACCATTCGTCGAAGGCGGCGTCGTTGAACACCGGGCAGTTCTGCCAGATGTGGACGAACGCGGCCCCCTTGTGCGCGGCCGCGCGGCGCAGCACCTGCGCCAGGTGCACCGTGTCGGTCGCCACGCTGCGGGCGACGAAGGTCGCGCCGGCGCCGAGCGCCAGCGTGAGCGGGTTGAAGGGGCGATCGACGGTGCCGTACGGGCTGGACTTCGTCTTCTTGCCCAGCTCGCTGGTCGGCGAGGCCTGGCCCTTGGTGAGCCCGTAGATGCGGTTGTCGAAGAGCAGGATCTTGAGATCGACGTTGCGGCGCAAGGCGTGGATGAGGTGGTTGCCGCCGATCGACAGCCCGTCGCCGTCGCCGGTGACCACGAACACCGTCAGCTCGGGACGCGCCATCTTGAGGCCCGTGGCGATGGCCGGGGCGCGGCCGTGGATCCCGTGCATCCCGTACGTGTTCATGTAGTAGGGAAAGCGGCTCGAGCAGCCGATGCCGCTGACGAAGACGATGTTCTCCCGCGGGACGTTCAGCTCCGGCATCACCTTCTGCACCGTGGCGAGGATGGCGAAGTCGGCGCAGCCGGGGCACCAGCGCACTTCCTGATCGCTGACGAAGTCCTTCTTGGCGAGGTTCAGCTTGCCGCTCATGCAATCTCCTTGGCCCGCGGCGCCAGCTTCTCGATCGCGCTGCGCACTTCCGCCACGTGGAAGGGTTTCCCCTGCACCTTGTTGAGGCCGATCGACTCCAACCCCAGCTGCCCGCGCAGGTGCAGGCGGAGCTGCCCCAGGTTCAGCTCGGGGACCAACACCTTCCGGTACCGCGCCGCGATCTCGAGGAGGTCGAGCGGGAGCGGTTGGATGTAGCGCAGGTGCACGTGGCCGACGCGCGCTCCAGCGGCGCGGGCGTCCATCAACGCCTGGGTGACGGAGCCGTACGTTCCGCCCCAGGAGATCACCAGCACGTCTCCGTCGGGATCGCCCGCGACTTCCGTGGGCGGGTAGGTCCGCGCCACCCGCTGCACCTTCTCCGCGCGCGTCCGCACCATCTTCTCGTGGTTCTGCGCGTCGTAGCTGACGTTCCCGGTCAGCGCGTCCTTCTCCAATCCGCCGACGCGGTGCTCGAGGCCCTTGGTCCCGGGCACGGCCCAGGGCCGGGCCAGCGTCTCGGGATCGCGATCGTACGGTTGGAAGCCGACCGGATCGGTGCGCAGCTTGGGGTCGATCTTCGGGAGAGCTTCCAGGTCGGGCAGCTTCCAGGGCTCGCTTCCGGTGCCGATCGCGCCGTCCGAGAGGAGGATGACGGGTGTACGATATTCAATGGCGATGCGCGAGGCCTCGATGCACGCGTCGAAGCAATCGGCCGGTGAGCGCGTCGCCAGGACCGGCAGCGGCGACTCGCCGTTGCGCCCGTAGACGGCCTGGAAGAGATCGGACTGCTCCGTCTTGGTGGGCAAGCCCGTCGACGGACCGCCACGCTGCGCCACCACGATGACCAGCGGCAGCTCGATCATCAGCGCCAGGCCGATGGCCTCGGTCTTGAGCGCGACGCCGGGACCACTGGAGGCGGTGGCGCCCAGCGCGCCTCCAAACGAGGCGCCGATCGCCGCCGTCACCGCCGCGATCTCGTCCTCCGCCTGGAAGGTGGTCACGCCGTACTGCCTGTGCTTCGCCAGCTCGTGCAGCACGTCGCTCGCCGGCGTGATCGGGTAGCTGCCGAAGAACAGCCGCAAACCGGACTGGCGCGCCGCCGCGATCAGTCCCAGCGCGAGCGCCGTCGATCCCATCACGTTCCGGTAGGTGCCCGGCTGCAGCCGCGCCGGGGCGATCTGGTAGGGCGCGTCCGCGGCCTCGGTGGTCTCGCCGTAGTAGTAGCCGGCCTTGAATGCGCGCAGGTTCGCCTCGGCCAGCTCGGGCCGTTTGGCGAAACGCTCCCGGATGGAGATCTCCTCGCGGGCGGTGTCGCGGGAGTAGAGCCAGAAGACGAACCCCAGCGCGAAGAAGTTCTTGGTGCGCTGCACGTCCTTGGCCGGCAGCGCCATCCCTTCGCAGGCGAGCGTCACCAGCTTGTCGAAATCGACCTGGATGACGCGGTAGCCCTCCACCGTCCCGTCGGTGAGCGGGTTCGCCTTCCAGCCGGCGCGCGCCAGGTCTCCCGGCGTGAAGGACGCCTCGTTGACGACCAGCAGGCCGCCCTTCTTCAGATCGGCGAGGTGGACCTTGAGGGCGGCGGGATTCATCGCGACCAGCGTGTCCGGCTGGTCGCCCGCGGAGAAAACCTCGTGCGCGGCGAACTGGATCTGGTACCCCGAGACGCCCGCGGTGGTCCCCGCGGGCGCGCGAATTTCCGCCGGAAAATCGGGGAAGGTCGCCAGGTCGTTGCCGTGGAGCGCCGCCTCGCGGGTGAACTCGGTGCCGGTGAGCTGCATCCCGTCGCCGGAGTCGCCGGCGAACCGGACGACGGCCTGATCCAGGTTGCGCGGCGTACGGACAAAAGTCTGGCCTTGCATCAAGTTCCTCCGCTGCTGCGGGACTGACCGCTTGTGTAGCCCGGAAATTCCCCCCGCACAACGACGCGTGGCGTCGCCAGGGAGCGGTCAAGCGTCGCCTACCGGCGGTCCTTTGAACCGCGAGCGCATCCAGACGAACCACCAGGCGCAGAAGAGCGCCAGCGCCCCGGCGAAAGTGTAGCCGGCCACCTGGTTGGGGGGTAGGACGAAGAGGATCGTCAGGGCGACGATCCAGAGCAGCGCGGCGACGTTCACCGCTGTAGAACAGCGGCCGAGGTGACAAGGGCCGACGCGCGTCCAGCGGCCGCTGCGGCGGGCGCGAAGCACCACCCAGATGGGTAGCCCGTAGCTGGCATAGAGCGC
>JBJMQJ010000467.1:0-11763 GCA_045802765.1 Myxococcales bacterium | reverse complement strand
CGGGAACGGACGATTCGATCGCGCCATGCGCGACGCGGTGGCGCAAGCGGTCGCAGACGCGATCCGCGGCGCCCTGGGGTATCTGCGCACCGGCCGCTTCGCCATCGCGCAGGTCGAATGGGGCGATGGTCCGGCGGTCGTGCGCAGCGCCGGGCCCGTCGATCCCACGCTGCTGGCGATCCAGGCGCGCGACGAGGGAGGCCTCGTGGTCGCGACGCTGGTCGTCTATGCGATGCATCCGACCGTGTTGCCACCGTCCTGGGAGGTGCCGTCCGGCGACTGGCCTGGCGCCGCGGCGCGCGCCATCGAGCAAGAGACGCAAGCGCCCGCGCTGGTGCTGCAAGGCGCAGGGGGCAACGCGACCTGGTCCCGCGAGGGGCTTCCGGCGGACGGCGCGAGCGCGGCGCAGGCGCTCGGAACCAGGGTGGCGCGGCGGGCGCTCGATCTTCTGGAAACCGCCGCGTGGACGGACGGCGCTCCGCTCGGGTGCACCGTCACGCTCCACTCTTTGCCGCCGGCGCAAGCCAGCGCGCGCGTCCCGTGGGCGTTGCGAAGGGCGGCGAGCAACTTCCTCGCGCTGTGGGCGGAGCCGTTCGCGGTCAGGACGCGGCTGACCGTCGGTCGCGTGCGGCTTGGCGGCGTTCCTGGTGAGCCGGTCGGCAGCCTCGCCCTGGCGGGCGCGCAGGAACGCTTCATCGGTCTCGCCGACGGGTACGTGGGGTACGTCGAGGATCCGGCCCGGGCCAAGCGCGGCGAAGGCGAGTCTTTGCGCACCTACAACGGACCGGGCCTGGCGCGTTCCCTCGACTTGCTGGAGGAGCGATGATCGCCATCTCGGAGGAGGCGCGCTCGGCGATCGAGCGCGGTACGGCGGTCGCGCTGGAGACCAGCGTGATCGCGCACGGTCTGCCACCGCCGCACAACGTGGAGGCCGCGCGCCGCTGCGCGCGGGCGGTGCGCGAGGCGGGAGCGGTGCCCGCCGCCGTGGCGGTGATCGGCGGTCGCATCGTGGTCGGCGCCACCGAAGCCGAGCTTCTGCGTCTGGCCGATCCGGAGCGCGGCGCCGCCAAGGCGGGCGTGCGCGATCTCGCCGCGCTCTGCGCCGCCGGCCGGGACGCCGGCACCACGGTTTCCGCGACCTGCGCCGTGGCGGCGCAGGTCGGCATCCGGGTGTTCGCGACCGGTGGAATCGGGGGAGTGCACCGCCGTGGCGCCTCCGGCGAGCCGCTGGACGTCTCCTCCGACTTGATCGAGCTGTCCCGCCGGCAGGTGTGCGTCGTCTGCGCCGGACCGAAGGCGATCCTCGATCTGCCGGCCACCGCGGAAGCCCTCGAAGCGCTCGGCGTGCCGGTGCTCGGGTTCGGCACCTCCGAGCTGCCCGCCTTCTTCACCGACTCGAGCGGCATCGGCCTGGAGCACCGGTTCGACGACACACCCCGGCTGGCACGCGCGCTGCGGTTCCACTGGGAAGAGCTGGGCAATGGAACTGGCGTTCTGGTCTGCGTCCCCCCTCCGTCGCCGCTTCCCCGCGCCGAGGTGGAGCGCGCCCTCTCTGCCGCCCTGGACGAGGCGGCCCAGCGGAAGCTCGCGGGGAAGGAGCTGACTCCCTTCCTGCTGGCGCGCCTCGCGGAGGCGAGCGGCGGGCGCACCCTCCAGTCGAACCTCGATTTGCTGGAGAACAACGCGCGCGCAGCGGCCGGGATCGCGCTGGCTCTCGCCGCCCTCCGCTGAGTCAGGCGGCTGCGCGGGTCAACCGATCCCGGATGGCGTCCCACTCCGGAGACTCAGGGACGCTCTCGATGCAGATCGAGGTGCAGCCGCGGTCCTCCAGCTCGCGGAGCGAGGCGTAGAGGTCGCGGGCGTAGCCCGCGGGGTCTTGCGGGAGGCGTACGGAGACGACTTCGGGCGGAAGGGCCATCTCGCTGCGGATCAGGGCACCCACCGGGCCGGGCAAGTCGGCGGCGATGCGCGGCAGCGCGGCAGCCGGCGAAAGCCGCACCAGCGCCGCCGGCGCGTAATGCCGCTTCTGCTGTCCGGGCGAGGCGGCCACGGACCCCGCGGAGGCGGCGTCGGGCAGCTCGCCGAGCAGCTCTTCGAGGGCCGAGCGGGGGACGGCCCCCGCCCGTAAAAGGCGAGGGCCCGCGGAGGTCAGCGCGACCACGGTCGATTCGATCCCCACCGGGCAGCGTCCGCCGTCCAGCACGGCGTCGATGCGCCCGTTCAAGTCGCGCAGGACGTGGCGCGCGGTCGTCGGGGAGACGTGCTCGCTGCGGTTCGCGCTCGGCGCGGCGAGCGGCGCGCCGACGCGCGCGAGCAGCTGGCGCGCGGCCGGATGCGACGGCGCCCGGACGGCGACGGTCGGACCGCCGCCGGTCACCTCGTCGGGAACGCGATCGGTGCGCGGCAACACCAGCGTGAGCGGCCCGGGCCAGAAACGAGTCACCAGCTCCTGCGCCTCGATCGGCCAGCGGGCGCACAACGGCCGCGCCTCGTCCTCGCCGAGCACGTGCACGATGAGCGGGTTCGTCGCCGCCCGTCCCTTGGCCGCATAGACCGCGCGCACCGCCAGCGGCTCGAGCGCCAGCGCGCCCAGGCCGTACACCGTCTCGGTGGGAAAGGCGACGAGCCCGCCGCGCAGGAGCAACCCCGCGGCCGCGTCGAGGTCGGCGGGGCTGCGCGCGCTGAAGAGTTGGGTGTCCACCTACCGCCCTTCGAGAGCGGCTTGGTGGATTCCCTCGCCGACGACGCCGGGGATCGAGCTGGACCACGGGTTCTTCAGATCGGCGACGCGCGCATCGACCAGGGTCCGTCCTCCCGACTCGATGACGAGCGACGGTCCGCCCACCTCGCCGATCTCGGCAAACGGAGCGCCGTGGTCGCGCGCGACGGCTGCGACGCGCTCGGCAGCGGCCGCCGGATAGGCGATGAGGATGCGGCCGGCGTCCTCGCCGAAGAGGAGCGCATCCGCCCGCCCGGCATGCGCCGGCAGCGACACCTTGCATCCGAGGTCCCGGCCGAAGCACATCTCCGCGAGCGCCACGGCGAGGCCGCCTTCGCTCGTGTCGTGCGCCGTGCGGACGAGCCCGGCCCGGACCAGCGCGCGCACCGCTCCTTGCACCTTCTTCTCCAGGTCGAGATCGAGCGGAGGAGGCGTACCGGCGGTCCGGCCGTGCACCACCTTCAGGTACTCGCTCCCGCCGAGGTGCCCGCCGCCGGCTGCGGCGAGGCGCCCGAGCAGCGCGATCCGTTCCCCGCCGGCCAGGAAGGCGGAGCCGGCGTTCTTCGCGCAGTCCTCCATCAGGCCGACCATTCCGATCGTCGGCGTGGGAAAGATGCCCTTGCCCTCGGTCTCGTTGTAGAGCGACACGTTGCCGGAGACGACGGGCGTTCCGAGGGCGTTGCAGGCGTCGGCGATGCCCAGGCAGGCCTGCTCGAACTGCCACATGATTTCCGGCCGCTCCGGATTGCCGAAGTTCAGGCAATCGGTGATGGCCAGCGGCTCGCCGCCGACGCAGCTCACGTTGCGCGCCGCCTCGGCGACGGCGTGCGCGGCGCCGAGGCGCGGGTCGAGATGGCAGTAGCGGGAGTTGCAGTCGACGCTGAGCGCCACTCCGCCGTCGCGCTGTCCCGTGAACCGGACCACGGCCGCGTCGCCCGCCCCGGGCCGGACGGCGGTGCCGATGCGCACCATGTGATCGTACTGGCGGTACACCCACTCCTTGGAGGCAATCGTCGGCGACCCGAGCACCTGCGCGAGCGCCCTGGCCAGGTTGCCCGGCTCGGGGATCGAGCCCAGGTCCAGCCTTTGCGCCTCGTCCAGCCACTCGGGGCGGCGGCGAGGCCGGTCGTACGAAGGCGCCTCGTCGGTGAGCGGCGCGATGGGAAGCGCCGCCACGGTCGTTCCTTCCGACTTCAGCACCAGCTTCCCGGTATCGGTGACGCGTCCGACCACCGCGTGCGCGAGATCCCACTTGTCGCAGATCTCGAACACCTCGCGCTCGCGGCCCTTCTTCGCGACCAGCAGCATGCGCTCCTGCGATTCGCTGAGCATGACCTCGTAGGGCGTCATCCCCGTCTCGCGGCGCGGCACGGCATCGACGTCCAGCTCCAGGCCGCTCCCCGCGCGGGACGCCATCTCCACCGAGCTCGAGGTGAGCCCCGCGGCGCCCATGTCCTGGATGCCCACCAGGCAGTCCGTCTTGAACAGCTCCAGGCACGCCTCGAGGAGGAGCTTCTCGAGGAACGGGTCGCCCACCTGCACCGTGGGCCGCCGCGACTCGCTCTCGCCGTCCGAAGCCTGGAATTCCGCGGACGCCATGGTGGCCCCGTGGATTCCGTCCCGGCCCGTGCGCGCGCCGATGTAGATGACGGGATTGCCGACGCCGGAAGCCGTTCCGCGGAAGATGCGGTTGGACTTGAGCAGCCCCAGCGTGAACGCGTTCACCAGGCAATTGCCGTCGTAGCTCTCGTCGAACGCCACTTCGCCGCCCACCGTGGGCACTCCGATGCAGTTTCCGTAACCGGCGATGCCGGCGACCACTCCTTCGAGCAGCCGCGCGGTCCTGGGGTGCGACGGGTTGCCGAAGCGGAGCGAGTTCAGCGAGGCGATGGGTCGCGCGCCCATGGTGAAGACGTCGCGCAGGATGCCGCCAACGCCCGTCGCGGCACCCTGGTACGGCTCGATGTAGCTGGGATGGTTGTGGCTCTCCATCTTGAACGCCACCGCCAGCCCGCCGCCGACGTCCACGACGCCCGCGTTCTCGCCGGGGCCCTGCAGGACGCGCGGGCCCTTGGTCGGCAGGTGCTTGAGGAAGCGGCGCGACGATTTGTACGAGCAGTGCTCGGACCACATCGCCGAGAAGATGCCCAGCTCGACCAGGTTCGGGTCGCGGCCGATATGGCCGACGATGCGCCGGTACTCGTCCTCGGTGAGGCCATGCTGCCGGACGATCTCGGGGGTGATTCGCGCGTCCATGGGGCCGCGCACTCTAGCAAACGTGGCCTGCCGCCGCAGCCCGTCGTGAGCACTGTCCGACGCGCGCACCGGCGCACGGTTGGCAGCCGGCCGCTCGCAGGGCGACTTCTTCCGCGCCCGACCACGGGCGCGCTCCCGCGCAAGCCTGATACGCTCTCGGGATGGCGCGCAAGACCACGCGCAAGGCCCCGCGCCCGCTCTTGGCCGTCCTCTCGCGCAAGAAGACGCTCTACTCGACGCGGCGGCTGGTCGAGTCGGCGCGGGCGCGCGCGATGCGGACCCGCGTGGTCGACGTGCTCGCCTGCAACCTCGTGCTGGAGCGAGGACGCCCGCGCGTGTTCCTCGCCGGCGAGGAGCTGCGCGACGTGGCGGTCGCCGTTCCCCGCATCGGCGCCTCGGTCACCGCAGCGGGGCTCGCCGTGGTCCGCCAGCTGGAGGCGGAAGGGGTGCCGGTGGTGAACGGCGCGGCGGGCATCGCCAACAGCCGCGACAAGCTGCGCGCCTTGCAGCTGCTCGCGGCCGCCGGCATCGACATGCCGCGCACGGTCTTGGCCCGCGGCGGCGGCGACATCAAGGAGCTGGTCGCGCACGTCGGCGGATTGCCCGCCATCTTGAAGCTCATCCAGGGGACGCAGGGCGTCGGCGTGATGATCGCCCACAGCGAGGCGGAGGTGGAGAGCATCCTCTCCACGCTGTGGGACCTCGGGCAGGAGATCCTCCTGCAGGAGTTCGTCGCCGAGTCGAGGGGGCGGGACGTGCGCGCCCTGGTCGTCGGCGATCGCGTCGTCGGCGCGATGCGCCGCGAGGCCCGGTCGGGCGAGTTCCGCAGCAATCTGCACCGGGGCGGCGAGGGAAGCGCGCTGGAACTGGCCGCCGGGTACGAGCAAGCGGCGGTGCGCGCCGCGCGCGTGCTCGGGCTCGAGGTGGCTGGGGTCGACCTCCTCGAGGCGGAGAGCGGGCCCAAGGTGATGGAGGTGAACTCTTCTCCCGGTTTCGAGGGACTCGAGCGCGCCACCGGCGTCGACGTGGCCGGCGCCATCGTCGATCATGCAGTCCGCCTCGCGGACGGCGTGACGCGCGCGCGCGGTTGATTCGCCCGCCTGCTCGCTCGGCGCTCCGGACGAGCGGTGCTGTACGTCGCGCTCCCACTTTCCGCGCACGGCTCCGCGCCGACACGCAAATCGCTTGCAGCAGGCAGCCCTCTTTGGCGAGACTGGATGCATGGCGATCCGCATCGGCCGGGACGTCGCCTTCCAGTCCCGCCTGCAGGACAGCAGCGCCCCCGCACAAGTCGAGCTCGTGCTGTTCCACGATGTGCTCTGCTCGTGGTGCTATCTCGCCGACGCGCGCCTGGAGGTGCTCCGCGAGGAGTACGGCCCGTCGGTCCGCTGGAGCTTCAAGCCGTACGCGCTGCGGCCGGAGAACCAGCTGCCGGACAAGAAGCAGCGCTCGCTCCTCGCGCGCCACTTCCGCCGCATCTCGAAGGAGCGCGAGGGGCGGGGCGTCAAGACCGACCTGTGGACGGGCGACGATCCGCCCGCCTCCAGCCTGCCGCCGCTCCTGGCGCTCGAGGCCGCCCTGCCGCAGGGATACGAGAAGCAGCACGAGCTGCTCCTGCGCATGCGCCGCGCGGCGTTCCTCGACGGCATCAACGTGGCGCGCCGCGACGTGCAGCTCGAGCTGGCGGCTGGCGCGGGGCTCGACGTAGCCCGCTTCCTCGAGCGGCTCGACGACCCCGACACGGAGCAGTCGGTCACCGTGGCGGGTGACGAAGCGGAGGCGCTGGGGATCAGGGGCGTCCCGGCATTGGTCATCGGCGGCGAGTGGCTGATGCAGGGTTGCCGCGATCTCTCCGAGTACCGGCAGGTGATCGACAAGTTCCTTCGCGAGCGCGCGAGCCCCGCGCATCTCCGGATGATTCATTAGATCGCGCCCGCTGGCTTGGGTTGTCCGCTCTGCCGTGCACAGCACCGTCTTCGATCCGGCGCCTTCGGCGCCTCCACAAGGGGGGAGCTCGCTCCCCCCTCGACCCCCCAACAATCGCGGTCACTTCGAGTGGTGGTTGAGCGATGGCCCCGAGGGCGGCGCGCGGGTATGCTCCCGCCGCAATGGCTCCCATACTCGCCACGCTGATCATCGCGGCCGGGCTTGCCCTCTTCTTGTGGACGATCTCCTACCGGATCCGGCCGCTGCTCTTCGCGCGCAAGGAGGTGCGCTGGGACGATCCGCTCACGCGCACCGAGAAGCTGATCGAATACGGGTTCGGGCAGAAGCGCATGCCCGCGAAGCCGGAGCGCGTCGCCGGCATGGCGCACGTCTGGATCTTCGTCGCCTTCATCGTCGCGCAGCTCGGCACGCTGACCTCCTTCGGCCTCGCGTTCGATCCCGCTTTCCACCTGCCCTTCCTCGCGCACGAGACGCGGCTCGGGCAGGCGTACCTGTTCACCAAGGACGTCATCGACATCCTGGGAACGCTGGGATGCGCGGTCTTCCTCTACTTCCGCGTGGTCGCGAAGAAGGAGCGGATGACGCTCTCCTGGGAGGGCGTGTTCATCCTCTGCATGATCGCCGGCGTCCTGTGGACCGACGTGCTCATCGACGCCGCCGCGCTGGCGAAGAGCGCCGGCGAGGTTCCCTGGTACCTGCCCGTCTCGGGCAGGGTCGCCCAGTGGTTCCTGTACGGGATGTCGCCGCGCGCCGCGGCCAACGCGATGACCTTCGGCGTGTTGCTCCACATCGCCATCGTGATGTCGTTCCTCAACTTCCTGCCGATGGGAAAGCACTTCCACATCATCACCGGACTGCCGACGGTCTACTTCCAGCGCCTCACGCCGATGGGACAGCTCAGCAAGCTGGACCTGGAGAACGCGACCAGCTTCGGCGTCGCCAAGCTCAGCGACCTCTCCTGGAAGGAGATCCTCGACACCTACTCCTGCACGGAGTGCGGCCGCTGTCAGACGTACTGCCCCACGTACGACACGGGAAAGCCGCTCACGCACAAGGAAATGAACCGCGCCATCCGCCACCACGCGCAGCAGGTCGCGGCGACGATGCCGCTTCCGCTCGGAGCGCTCCTCTCGCGGATGAACCGGGTCCCCGCGGCGCCGAACGGCCACGATGGCGCGGCCAGCCTGCAGCTTCCGGCCGAGCTGGTGGAGAAGCTGCCTCCGCTGGTGGGCGACGAGAACGGCGTGCTGCCCGACGAGACGATCTGGGCGTGCACCACCTGCGGCTGGTGCGAGCAGGCCTGCCCGGTCTTCATCGAGCAGCTGCCGCGCATCGTCGACATGCGCCGCCATCTCGTCCTGATGGAGTCGCGCTTCCCCGACGAAGCCGCGCGGGTCTTCAAGGGAATGGAGGGTCAAGGGAATCCCTGGGGGATGGGCTCCAACCGCCGCGCCGAGTGGTGCGCCGACCTGGGCGTGCGCACCGCGGCAAGCGTGAAGGAAGCCGCCGAGAGCTTCGAGTGGCTCTTCTTCGTCGGCTGCGCGGGCAGCTACGACGAGAGGCAGAAGAAGGTGTCGCGCGCCATCGTGAAGATCCTGCAGGCGGCGAAGGTGGATTTCGTCATCCTCGGCGAGGAGGAGACCTGCAACGGCGACTCCGCGCGACGGCTCGGCAACGAGTACCTCTTCCAGGCGCTCGCGCAGCAGAACGTGGAGACGCTGGGCCGCTACGGAGTGAAGAAGATCATCACCCAGTGCCCGCACTGCTTCAATACGCTCGCGAACGAATACCCGCAGTTCGGCGGGCACTTCAAGGTGCTGCACCACAGCGAGGTGATCGCGCAGCTCGTCGACGAAGGCAGGCTCAGGCCCGGCGAGCTGCAGCTCGACGAGCCGGTCACCTACCACGATTCGTGCTACCTGGCTCGGCACAACGGCATCAGCGAGGCGCCGCGGCAGGCGCTGATATCCATTGGCATCAACGTCAAGGAGATGGACCGCAGCCGCACCGAGACGTTCTGCTGCGGCGCGGGCGGCGGGCGCATGTGGCTGGAGGAGACCATCGGGCAGCGCATCAACCAGAACCGCGTCGACGAGGCCGCCAAGACGCTGGGCGAGAAGGGCGTGGTGGCGACGAGCTGCCCGTTCTGCCTGACGATGATCAGAGACGGGATCAGCGAGACCGGCCGGGGCGAGTCGATGCAGGCGAAGGACATCGCCGAGCTGGTCGCGTCCGGGCTGCCTTGAGCGGAGCCGTCCTCGTGCGCGAGCTGGCGGCGGAGGATCTCCGGGCCGCCGGCGATCTGTGCGAACGGATGCGCGCGAAGGATCCGGCCGTCGAGCCGTTCGCGCAGCGGTTGCCGATCATCGCCGAAGGGTCGCGCGCGCTGCTCGATCTGTGGCGCGTGGCCCAGAGCGAAGACGGAGCGCTGCAAGCCATCGCATTCGCGGCGGTGCGCGAATCCCGGACTCCGGAAGGCGCGGAGCGCCCCGTCGCCGACCTCTACGCAGCCGTCGCGCCGGAGCTGCGCCGGCAAGGGCTGGGGCGCGCGCTTTCCGCTCCGGCGCTCGATTGGGCCGCGGCGCAAGGCGCGACGCTGCGGGCGCGCGTGCGCGACGGCGCGCAGCCGGGGCAGGCGTTCCTGCGCTCGCTGGGATTTCGCGAGACATCGGTCCAGCTATCGCTCGCGTGGTCTTCGCGGCCCATCGAGGCGACGGAGATGCCAGCCTTGCGCATCCGGCGACTCGGTCCGGGCGAGGCGATGCGCGACCTCGAGCGGCTCTCGCGCGAGGCCTGGGCCGACGCTCCCGATACGTTCGCCACGCGATCAGACGAGGTGGCCCAGCTCTTCGGCGAGGAGGGCCGCCTGGTCCTCCTCGCCGAGGCGGAACGGCGCGCGGTCGCCTATCTTTCGGCCGTCCGGCTGGGCGCGACGCTGGGCATCGAGGAGGTCGCGGTGCTTCCCGAGTTCCGCCGCATGGGCATCGGCCGCGCCGTGGTCGCCGCCGCGCTGGCGGGCGCGGCGCATGCAGTCCTGTCGGTCGCCGAATCGAACGCTCCGGCTCGAGCCCTGTACCGCTCCCTCGGCTTCTCCGTCTCCGCGCGCCGCCTGGTCCACGAGCTCCGCCATGGCTGAGGTCGTGGTCCGCGACGCCCGGTCCGAGGACGACGCCGCGGTGGGAGAGATCCTCGTCTCGGGATATCTGACCCGATACGCGCAGAAGATGCCCGAGGTGGTGCTCAGCGATCGCCGCAAGGCCGAGCTGCGCGACGTGGCCTCGAAGCGGAAGGAGGCGCTGGTCCTCGTTGCCGAGCTCGACGGAAAAGTCGTCGGCACCGTCACGGTCTGGCGGCCCGGAGCGCCCGCCAGCGAGGCGTGGCTCGCCGAGGCGTGCGACCTGCGCCATCTGGCCATCGATCCGGCGGCGCAAGGACGTGGGCTCTCGAAACCTCTGCTCGACGAGGCCGAGCGCCGGGCGCGCGCGATGGGCGCGAAGTACGTCTGCCTCCACGTCCGGCGCGGCCACAAAGGCGTGGCCAGGCTCTACATGGACCGCGGCTACCTGCGCGCTCCGGAAGGCGACCTGGACCTGCCCGAGGTGCTGCTCGATGCGTACTACCTGGTCCTGCGCTGAGCCTGCCGCGCCTTCCCGCTTCCTCGGGTCTACCGCGTCCGCACCGCGGGAGGCTGGGACTGCGCGCGCGCCACGCGCACCAGCCGCACGCGGCGGTCGTCCCGCTGCGCGACCGTGAGCTCCAGCCCGCCGACGTAGAACCGGTCTCCCGACTGCGGGATGGCGCCGGCGCACGAGTTGAGCAAGCCCGCGAGCGTCTCGAAATCGCCGTCGCGGGGCAGCTGCGCGCGCAGCACCTGGTTGATCTCGTCAATGCGCGCCTCTCCGCGGACCAGGGCGGTTCCGTCCGCCCCGAGCGGCGGGACGGAGACCTCGGTGTCGTGCTCGTCGCGAATCTCGCCGACGATCTCCTCGAGGATATCCTCCAGCGAGACGATCCCGGCGAAGCCGCCGTACTCGTCGGCCACGAGCGCGAGATGGCTGCGCTTGTGCTGCATCTCGCGGAGGATCTCGTCGACGCGCTTGGTCCAGGGGACCCATAGGGGCGGGCGGAGGAGGTCCTGGAGCACGATCAGCTCCGGATTGGCGAGCAGCGGGATCACGTCCTTGGTGTGCAGCACGCCGCGGATGCGATCGAGATCTCCGTCGTACACGGGCATCCGGGTGTGGCCTTCTTCCGAGAGCAGGTCGATCACCTGCTGCGGCGAGGCTTCGATGGGGACGCCGACGACCCGCGTTCGCGGCACCATCACCTCCTTGGCTGTCCGGCCCGCGAAGTTGAAGAGCCCGTGCACCAGCTCGGCGGAGGGCGCGCGCTTCTCGCCGCCGCGCGACTCCCCGGAGAGGATCTTCTCGATCTCTTCGAGCGGCGGAGGTGGCGAGGTGTAGCGGGCGGTCGCGCCCTGCCGCAAGAGCAGCGCGTCGAACAAGCGCAGCATGAGCCGCATCGGCGGCTTGAAGAGCGCGCAGACGACGGAGGTCGGCCCGGCGAGGGCCAGGCTCCAGCGCAACGGGTTCGCCGCCGCGAGCGAGCGCGGCGCCAGGTCCAGGAGCAGTGCGAGGACGCCCGCGACCAGGCCGGCCACGAGCTGGAGCGTGGCCCGCGACATCGAGGCGCGCGCGATGCCCGCGCGCGCGAGCATGCCGTTGACCCAGATGGCGCAGGCGACCGCGGCGAAGGCGAGAAGACCGCTGGCGGCGGCGCGAAGCGCGGCCGCGGTCGGCTCGGGCTCGCGCTTCATCGAGAGCACCCAGCGCACCCGCCGG
>JBJMQJ010000466.1:0-7551 GCA_045802765.1 Myxococcales bacterium | reverse complement strand
GTTGCCGGGCCCGGTCGCGCTGTGCAGGAGAGGCCGGAGGCCGCGCGCCTCGGGCAGCGGCTCGGCGGCGCGGATCAGCACCGCGCTCGCCTCGCCTTCGGGGCTGGTGACCGCATTCAGCATCGGGTGCACGCCGTAGATGAGGTAGACGTATGCGTGGCCGGGCTCCCCGTACATCACGTCGGTGCGCGAGGTCCGCCCGGCGCGCGCGTGGCAGGCGAGGTCGTACTCGCCGACGTACGCCTCCGTCTCGACGATCCGGCCGGCGCGCAGGCCGTCCGGAGAGCGCCGCACCAGCACGCAGCCGACGAGGTCCGGCGCGACCGCCAGCGCGTTGCGCGCGAAGAACGAGCGGGGCAGCGGCGCGAGAGGCGGCTCAGTCGAGCTCTGGCTTCCCAAACCGGGCGTCCAGGTAGGTCTCGTCCGTGAGGAACGCCGCCATCAGGGCTCCAGCGCCTGCGCGAGATCGGCGATCAGGTCGTCGGCGTCCTCCAGGCCGATGGAGAGCCGCACCATGCCCTCGTCGACGCCCGCCCGCGAAAGCTCCTGCGCGGAGTAGCCGGTGTGGCTGAAGAGGATGGGCAGCGAGGAGAGCGTCTCGGCCCCGCCCAGGCTGGCCGCCCTGGCCACGAGCCGCAGGCGGTCCCAGAAGGCGAAGGCGCGTTCCTTGGTGCCGAGCGTGAAGGTGACCATGCCGCCGAACCCGCTCATCTGCCGCTTGGCCAAATCGTGGTCGGGATGCGAAGGCAGGCCGGGATACCAGACCCGCTGCACCGCGCGCTGCTCCGAAAGCCAGCGCGCGACGCGCAGCGCGGTGGCGCAGTGCCGCTCCATCCGCACCGCGAAAGTCTTCAGGCCCCGCAGGAGATCGTAGGCAACCTGCGGGTCCAGCGAAGCGCCGAGCTTGTGGGACAGGAGCCGGAGCGGTTCCAGCCGCTCGCGCGAGCCCGCCAGCACCCCGGCCAGGTGGTCCGAGTGGCCGTTCAAGTACTTCGTCGCGCTGTGCATCTCCACGTCGACGCCCAGCTCCAGCGGGCGCTGCAGCGCGGGCGGCCCGAAGGTCGAGTCCATCACGCTGACGGTGCCCGCCTTGCGGCACGCCGCCGCGACGGCAGCAACGTCGACGATACGCAGCGTAGGATTGGTGGGCGACTCGAACACGCACGCCTTCGGGGGGCGCGCCACCACCTCCGCCGCGAGCCGCTCCGGCTCGACGGGCCGCAGCTTCACGCCGAATCGGCTCAACACGTCGCGGAGCAGCTTGTACGTCCCGCCGTACAGAGCGGTCGCAGCGATCACCTCGTCGCCGCCCGAGACCAGGCCCATCAGCGCGGTGGTCATCGCGCCCATGCCGCTGCCGAAAACGACGGCGGACTCCGCCCCGGTGAGGCGCGCCACCGCCTCTTCCGCGGCGCGCACGGTCGGGTTCTCGTCGCGCGAGTACATGAACAGTCCGCTCGAGCCACGAGCGTACTCCTGGACCTGCGCGGCGCTCTCGAAGCGGAAGGTGGTGGATTGCACGATGGGGACGGTCAGGGGCGCGTTCGGCCCCTCGGGCGTCCCGGCATGCACGGATAGGGTGGACAGACCTACGCGTGGGTGCGGCATGGACCCCCTCTTACAACGCATCCACCACCACCGCGAGCCCGACTGGCCGCTCAGAAGCACAGCGCCGCTTCCATGCGGCGGCGGCTAAAAAAAAGCCCCCGGGCACGATGCCCGGGGGCTGGAAACATGAAGCGCGATCGCGCGTCGAGGTGGCGGGGGGGTACCAAACCGCGACGAACGATGCGCTCCGTCCTGAATGAGTGCAGCAGGCATGCCAGAGACTGCACACCTCGTGTTTCGGACGAATTCCGGCGTTTGTCGGCCGCGCCGGCCTCCGGGAGGGCCGAAAAACGTTGCAAGCGTGCACGGCGCATTTCACATCTGAAATGCACGAATACCCGCGCTACTGTACTGCGAGAAGCTGCTCGAACTGCGGGTCGCCTTTGAGGGTGTCGAACATCGGGTCGGCGGCGATCCATCCGCGGACCTTCGCCGGGTCCTTCTCCAGCGCCTTCTTCAGCGCGTCGAACGCCTGGGCAGGCTTCTCCCAGAGCGAGTAGAGGGCCGCCACGTTGTAGTTGAGCAAGACGTCGTCCGGGTTGAGCTCGCGCGCGCGACCGTAGCAGCGCTCCGCCTCGGCATAGAAGCCCTTCTGCGCGTAGCAGATGCCCAGGTCGAGGTGCGCCTCGTAGTTCTCGGGGTCGAGCCGCACCGCCTCGTTGAGCTGCGTGATCGCGCCCCGGTAGTCGGCCTCGTCCATCAACAGGGCAGCAAGCTCGTGGCGGGCAACCGGGTCGTCGGGATCCAGCTCGATGGCGGCCTTGAACTCTTCCTTCGCCTCCTCGCGCCGGTCCTGGTCGGCGTACGTCATCCCGAGGTTCAGGTGCGCGTCCGGATAGTCCGGATCCAGCTCGATCGCTTCCTTGTACTCGTCCACGGCCATGTCGGACCCGTGGGTAGCGAGGAAGCAGGCCAGGTTGTAGTGGGCCGTCGCGCTGTCAGGCTCCAGCTCGAGCGCTGTCAGGTACTCCTTGAGCGCCTCCCGGTAGAGCTTCTTCTCGCTGTAGACGGTGGCGAGGTTGTCGTGCGCGTGCGCCGATTCGGGGTCGAGCTCGATCGCCTTCTTGAACTCCTTGATCGCCTCGTCCAGCCAACCCCGGTCGGCCAGCTCGATGCCGCGGGAGTTGTGCTCGTCGGAGCGGACCGTCCGGTCCCTGTCGCGGCTCATGGGCCCTTTTTCTAACATGGCGACACCCGGCCGGGCAGGAACTCAGTCGCCGCGCGAGGCGCTGTAGGTCCCGAACGTCTTGAGGTTCTTGTTCTGGCGGACGTTGGCCTTGACCGCCGTGTTGGTCGCCTGGTTTCCGGCCAGCGAATCGGTCGTCCCGCTGAACAGCTCGCGGACGTCGCGGCCGAAAACGGTGACGACGCCGATGGCCGCGATGGCCACCAGCGCGACGATGATCAGGTACTCGGACATGCCCTGGCCCTCTTCGGACCGGAGCAGCTTCAGAACGCGGCGCATCGGACGAGCTCCCCTCTCGCGCGGACGCCGCCGCGCGCAGCCCTGCACCCTACGGGAGAGGCTCTGCGCGTTCCATCGGCCAGTTGCCCGAGGAGGTTTGCGGCGGCTGCTCCGCGACCGCGCGCGCCAGGGGCAGCAGCGTGGCGAGGATGGCCGCTGGCCAGAGCTGGATGAAGATGCGCTCGACCGAGAGCGCGTACAGCCAGGGCAGCGGGTGCGGCTGCGCCAGGTAGATCGGCGCATACGCCGCGCAGGCGAGGAATAGCGCGGTTCCCGGAACGCTTCCGGGAAGCTTCCGCACGGCGATGCCGAGGACCAGCACTTCGGCGGCCACCCAGAGGGCGAAGTCCTGGAAGTAGACGATCCGCCGGACGGTGAGCACGGCGAGCTGTCCCCAGCGCCATGGATCGAGCGCGCGAGAGAGGGCGCCCGAGGCGGTGGAGAAGCGCACGAGGTCGGTAGGCGGGGCGACGGCGATCTTGAATGCCAGCAGCAGCGCGCCGGCGGGCGCCGCCCCGGCCACGAACCAGGCCACCGCGCGGGGGTTGCGCGAATGGACCGCGAGGGCTGCCGCCAGGCATGCCGCGTAGAGCGTCCCCTCGTTCTTCGTCCACGCGCCGAGCCCCGCGGCAAATCCCGCCATGAGGAGCAGGCGAGGTGAGCCGCGCGCCTCGCCGTTCGCCAGCACGAGCAGGGCCGCGGCGGCCGACAGGTAGACGCCGAGCGGGATGTCCGATTCCTGGTGCGCGGCGAAGACGGCGAAGCAAGGGGTGGTGAGCAGCGCGATGGCGCCCAGAAGGCCCCACCGGGTCCCGCGTTCCTTGGCCAGCGTGAGCGCAGGGATGGCCACCGCCAGAGCGGCGAATCCCGCCGCCATCGTCGCGGGGACGAGCGACGACTCGCCTCCGCTCAAGAGGAACGCCTGCGCCACCGCGCCGGGGACGAGCCACGGATAATCCTGGTGCGCCCACAGCTCCATGGCGGGCGAGAACGCGGCGCGAAACCCTTCGCCTCCGCGGACGAGAAAGCGGGCGCGCAGGTTCCAGATCTGGAAGGCGTCGAACCCACCGTCGGGATTGCGCAGCGTGGCCTGGAGGAAGACACCCACCGCAGCCAGGGCCGAAACCGCGAACGCCGACCAGAGACTGAACGAAAAATAACCTTTTTTCTCGGGGTGAGGAGCGGGGGAGGGTGCGCCGGCGGGTTTGCGGCGCGACGCGAGCACCGCGCCACCGGCGATCGCGAGCAGTGCGTCCTTCGCCACCATGAAGCGCGGTCCGAACGCGAGCAGCGCCGCTGCGTAAGATGCCGACCAGGTCCCGATCCCGAGCGCCAGCGCCAGGGCAGCGCGCAGGCAGCGGTCGATCGGGCCCTGCGCCTTCCGCCCGAAACCCGCCGATGTGAGCGCCATCCCGGAGAGAAGCGCTGCGCCGGCAGCGAGCAGGATCCTCACGGGACGGCGGGCCTTGCCAGCGCCACCCCCGGCGCCGCCCGGGCGACGATCCGCAGGTTTCGCTGCGCCAGCAATTCCAGCAGGGCTCCCGCGTCGGCGACGTTCGCGACGACCAGCGCGGCGCGATCGTCATCCACCCTGAGCACCAGCGGCGCCAATGCGTACTGCGCCTCGACGTACATCCGCGTTCCGGGCGAGGTCTCGTATTCGCCGGGCCTGCGCGCCACGCGTCGATCGGAGACGTAGCCGACTTCACCCGCGGCCGGCAGCAAGGCCCGCACCGCGCGGTAACGGTCGTCGATCCGAGCGGCGGGCGCGCGGTGGCGCTCGACGGCGAGTTGGAAGTAGCCGATGCGGCACAGTCCGATCGCCGCGAGCGCGAGGATGCCCGCCATCGCGCGCTCGTGCGTCCACCGCATGCGGGCGTGACACGTATCACCGCCGCGGGATTGCATCGACATTCATCCCTTCGGGAACGACTGACCATTTTCTGAACACGGCAGTCGACAGGATGTGGCAGCGTGCCCGCATCCGTGCGATGTGCACCCACATGGCGGGCAAGTCCACGCGTTCGCTGGCGGCTTCCTGCGAAGAGCTGGGACGCGTTCTCGTCGGCGCGCACGACATGTGCGTGGTCGCTTGGGACGATTCGCCGGAGCCTCGCATCGCGTGCGTCGGGGGCGCGGCGCTGCCAGTCCTCGGGACCGCCGAGCTGGTGGGCAAGCCCGCCGGCGTCCTGTTCCCGGGCGGCGAACGGGCCGCGCGCGATCTGGCGCAAGGAGCGGCGCGCGGGGCGTTCGAGGAGCATCGCACGCTGCTGCGCGGCGGCCAGCCGTTCCCCGCGCAGCTCTTGCTCAGCCCTGCGCCCGGAGGCGTCTTGGCGCTGGTGCGCGACGTCGCGGTCTCGCAGCAGGTCGCCGACGCGGCGGTGCGCGCCGAGGACCTCGCCCGCTTCGCCTCGCTCGTGGCGCACGAGATCCGCAACCCGCTCTCGGCGGTGAAGATCGCGCTGCAGACGCTCGAGCGGCACGGCACGCTCGGCTCCAACGACCTGCGCCGCACCAGCATCGCGCTCCGCGAGGTGCTGAACATCGAGCTGCTCCTCAACGAGGTGCTCGAGTTCGCGCGTCCTCCGTCGCTCGCCTTGGTCCCGGGCGATCCGCGCTCTCCAGTGCGCGAGGCGGTCGAGGGGGTCGAGGCGGAGTGGTCGTCGCGCGGCGTCTCGTTCGCGGTGGGCCTTCCCGAGCGCATGCCGCCCTTTCCGCTCGACCCGGTCCGGGTCCGCACCGCGGTGAAGATCCTCTGCCGGCAGGCCGCGGTCGCCGCCGAGGAGGTGGGTGGCGGGCGCATCGAGGTCGCGCTGCGGGAAGCGCCGCCCGGGTGGCAGCTGACCGTCCGCGACCCTGGCCACGCCGTGCCGCCGGAGCTGCGCGACAAGGCGTTCGTGCCGTTCACGCCCAACCGGGCGCGGGGGACGGGCCTGGGACTGGCCGTCGTGGCGCGCATCGCCCGCGAGCACCGCGGCGATGCTCGTTTCGTCGAGACGCACGGGCGAGGCAATGTCATCTCCGTGACGTTCGGTGGATGATCCGTTAAAGATGGGCGGCCGCCCGCCAATATGGAACGGATCCTCATCGTCGACGACGACCGGTCCATCCGGGAGCTGCTCTCGATGCATCTCGAGGAGCGCGGCTACGGCGTGGTCAGCGCGGCCACCGGGGCGGAGGGCTTCAAGCTGGCCGAGGAGACCTCGCCCTCCGCGATCATCCTCGACATGCGCCTGCCCGACGCGTCGGGAATCGACCTGATCCCGGAGCTGAAGAAGCGCGCCGGCGAGACGCCGGTGCTGATGATCACCGCGCACCACGACATGGCCACCACCATCCTGGCCATGAAGGCGGGCGCCTTCGACTACATCCACAAGCCCATCGACATCCGGGCGCTGGACGTCGCGCTCGACCGCGCGCTCGAGGTGCGGCGCCTCTCGCGCGGCACCGACTTCCTCTCCGTCGAAGCGCAGCGCGCGGTGAAGCTGGACGACATCGTCGGCGCCTCGCCGCCCATGCAGCAGCTCTTCAAGGACGTCGGGCGCGTCGCGGCCAGCCGCGCCACCGTGCTCATCCACGGGGAGAGCGGCACCGGCAAGGAGTTGATCGCGCGCGTCATCCACAGCTACAGCGCGGGGAGCAAGCCGTTCATCGGGATCAACTGCTCGGCGATCGTCGACACGCTCTTGGAGACCGAGCTGTTCGGCCACGAGAAAGGCGCCTTCACCGGCGCGGTCGCCTCGAAGATCGGCAAGTTCGAGCTGGCGGAGGACGGCTCCATCTTCCTCGACGAGATCGGCGAGCTGTCGCAGAACCTGCAGGCGAAGCTCCTGCGCGTGCTGCAGGAGCGCGAGCTGGAGCGGGTCGGCGGGGTGAAGCGCATCCCGGTTCGCGCGCGGATCCTCGCCGCGACCAACCGGGACCTTTCCGGCGAGGTCGCCGCGGGCCGCTTCCGCGAGGACCTCTACCAGCGGCTCAAGGTGGTGACGCTCTCGATCCCGCCGCTGCGCGAGAGGCGCGAGGACATTCCGCTCCTCGTCGAGCACCTGCTGGTCAAGATCAACCAGCGGCTGCACAAGAACCTGCGCCGCGTGCCCCGCGAGACGCTGGACAAGCTGATGGCGCGGTCCTGGCCGGGGAACGTGCGCGAGCTGGAGAACGTGCTCACCCGCGCCGCCGTGCTCAGCCAAGGCGACCTGCTTCTCGAGGAGCACCTGGTCGAGGCCTCGCATCCCGAGGCGCGCCCGCCCCCCTCCGCGCCGGCGGTCGACGGACGGGTGGCGACGCTCGACGAAGTGGAGCGCGCCCACATCGAGCGGGTATTCGCGATGACGAAAGGACACAAGGGTCGAACCTGTCAGATCCTCGGCATTTCCAGGCCTACCCTCGAGCGGAAATTGCGGAAATACGGCTTGGGACCGGGAACGGGGTGAACGTTTCGTTGAATGGATCGTAACTATTCGACGTACGGAACGTTC
>JBJMQJ010000465.1:0-9614 GCA_045802765.1 Myxococcales bacterium | reverse complement strand
CCACCGACGGCGGCGCCACTTGGAAGCCGTTCCATGGCAACGCGACGCCGAATCCGGCGGGTGGTCCCGGTGCGACGTTCGATCTCCCGAACTTCCCCGTCTATGTCATCCGCTACGATCCGAGCGACACCTCGGACCAGATCATCTGGGTGGGCACCGAGTTCGGCGTCTACCGCACGACGGACGGCGGCAACACCTGGGCGCCATACGGGACCGGCCTGCCCGCCGTGCGTGTCACCGACATCCGCATCTCCAGAAACGGCAGCCTGGTGCGCGTATCGACGTACGGTCGCGGCGTCTGGGAGGTCTACCCGAACAGCGAGGCGCCCGTCGCCACCGGCAGCGGCGATTTCAATCGGAGCAAGGTCATCGACTTCTTCAACCTGGCCTCGCTGGGCGCCCGCATGGGGTCGACGCCGTCCTCCCCGAACAACCTCGTCTACGACTCCGCCGTGGACCTCGACGGCTCCTCGACCATCGACGACGCCGACGCAGCCGCGCTCACCGCGAAGTTCGGGAGCACGATTCCATGAAGCGACTCTCGCTCATCGCGCTGGTCGTTGCTGCCGCCTGCGGCTCTGGCAATCACGATGCGACCGCGCCGGCGACGACGACGACGAAGTTCCAGCTGACCCAGATGGTGAATGCGGTCGCGGGCGTCGAGGTGACCTTCAGGGTCGCGGCGGTCGACACGTCGGGCGCCGTGAATAGGACCTACCGCGGTACGGTGCAATTCGCGACCGATGACACGCGGAGCACGGCGCCAGGCGAGGCGACGTTCGGTTCGACCGACGCAGGCCAGATCACCGCCAAGGTGATCTTCAAGACGGCGGGCCCGCGCACGTTCGTCGTCGTGGACAAGGCGAACCCCTCCGTGCTGGGGCTCGTGCAGGTGGTGGTCGCGCCCGGGGCCGCGACTCGCCTTACCCTCGAAGGTCTGCCTGGGCAGGTCCCCGTCGATGCGGTCCAGAGCGTCACCGTGACCGTCCGCGATGCATTCGACAACCCGGTGACCGACTACGGCGGCACCGTTCGCTTCGCCAGCAGCGATGCTCAGGCCTCCTCCATTCCGGACGCGAGGTTTCTTCCCACGGATCTCGGGGTCAGGATCGTCGCCGTGCAGTTCGGCACCGCCGGAACTCAGTCGCTGTCCGCCAGCGATCTCGCGACGCCCTCCATCGCCGGCTCCGCATCGACACAGGTGACGCATGGCCCGGCGGCGCGTCTGGTCCTGGCGGGCATCCCGCCGGAGACCCTGGCGGGTACGCCGCTCACCGTGACCGTCAGCGCCGTGGACAATCACGGCAACCTGGTGACCGACTTCACGGGGACGGTGCAATTCGCCTCGACCGACCCGAAAGCAGCGCTGCCTCTCGATTACACGTTCACGGTCGCGGACCTGGGATCGCACACCTTTACGGTCGTTCTCACCAGCGCCGCCATCTCGACCATCATCGTCAGCTCCGCGGACCTGCCGGCGGTTTTGGCCAACGTGGACGTCCATGGGGCCGGGGCCGCGCACGTGACGCTCGAGGGCCTGCCGCCGCAGGTCACGGTGGACGACTTGCAGAGCATCACCGTGACGATACGGGACGCGCTGGGGAATCCGGTGACCGGCTACGTGGGAACCCTCCACTTCACGAACAGCGACCCGCAGGCGTCACCGATTCCGGACACCGAGTTCGTGCCCGCGGATCTCGGTGCCAAGGTCGTGACCCTGCAGTTCGGCACGGCCGGCGAGCAGACACTCTCCGCGAGCGACACGCTGACGTCCTCGATTACGGGGTTCAAGAAGACGCAGGTGTTGCATGGTCCTGCCGCGCAATTGCTACTCAGCGGCATCCCGCTCTCCACGGTGGCCGGCACGACGCTGACGGCGAACGTTACCGCAGTCGACGGTCACGGCAACGTGGCCACGGATTTCACCGGAACCGTGCACTTCGCCTCGACCGATCCGACCGCCGCGCTGACGAAGGACTTCGTCTTCACGGCGTCGGACCTGGGATCGCGCGTCTTCGCGGTCGCGTTTACCAAGGCAACGACCTCCACCTTCACCGCCAGCTCCACAGGTCTCGCGCCAGCGGTCAAGAGCATCGTCGTCGGTGCCGCGCCAGCCGCGCAGGTGACGCTCGAGGGCTTGCCGACGCAGCTCATGGTGGATGTCACCCAGAACGTCACCGTGACCGTGCGCGACGCGTTTCGAAACCCCGTGACCGACTACTCGGGCACGCTGCAGTTCACGAGCAGCGACGGCCAGGCGCCCCCCATATCGCCGACGACCTTCGTTCCTGCGCATCTCGGCGTCGAGATCATCGCGGTGCAGTTCGCCACGGCGGGCATGCAGTCGGTTTCCGCGCACGACACGGTCACGGCATCGATCGCGGGGTCTACGTCCACGCAGGTGCTGCATGGTCCGCCGGCTCGCCTGACGCTCACCGACATCCCGCCCTCCGCGATCGCGGGCACGCTGCTGCCCGCCACCGTCACCGCCGTCGACAAGCACGGCAACGCGGTGACGGACTTCAGCGGGACGGTGCACTTCGCGTCGACCGATCCCGGCGCGCAGCTCCCCGCGGACTTCCCTTTCACCGCCGCGAACCTCGGGACGCGCAGGTTCACGGTCGTGCTGACGAGAGCCGCGACGTCGAGCGTGACCGTCACGTCCGCGGGGCTCCTGCCGGCCACCGTGAGCGTCATCGTCGGACACGCCAGCGCTGCGCGCGTGACTCTCGAGGGCCTCCCGCCGCTGGCGGTGGTCGACGTCTCGCAGAACGTCACGGTGACCGTGCGCGACGCGTTCGGGAACCCCGTGACCGACTACGCGGGCACCCTTCACCTGACGAGCAGCGACGCTCAGGCCTCGTTCGCCGCGGACGCAAATTTCGTTGCTGCCGATCTGGGGGTCAAGGTCCTCGCCGTACAGTTCGGCACCGCGGGCACCCAGTCGCTGTCGGCCGCCGATGGGAGCACGCCGCCGATCGCGGGATCCACCTCGACCCAGGTGGTTCACGGTCCGGCGGCGCGCCTGCTCCTGCAGGGCATCCCGTCATCGACCGTGGCCGGGACCCTGCTGGTTGCCACCGTAACCGCCGTCGACCGTCACGGCAACGTGGTGACCGACTTCGCCGGAACCGTCCATTTCGAGTCGACGGATCCGAACGCCACGCTTCCAGCGGACACCAGGTTCGGCGCGGCGGACAACGGCATCCGGAACTTCTCGCTGGCTCTGGCGACGGCCGGCGCGCGCTCGATTTCCGTCACCCAGGTTGGCGGCCCGGCGACCGGCGCTACCGTGAACGTCGCGGTCGCAAATGCGCCGGCGAACCGCATCACGGTGGATGCGCATGCCACGCAGGTGGCGGTGGACACGAACGCCGTGTTCACCGTCACCATCCGCGACCGTTTCGGGAATCCAGCGCTGGACTACATCGGGACCATCCACTTCGTGCCGTCCGACCCAGGCGCGACCCCGATCGCCGATGTGACGTTCGTGCCGGCGATGTTCGCGACCAAGGACGTGACGCTCCAATTCGCCACCGCGGGCGACCAGTCGCTCCTCGCAGCCGACACGGCGGATCCGACGATCAAGGGAGGCGCAACGGTCAAAGTGATCCACGGCCCCGCCGCGCGGTTGGTCCTCGGCGCACTGCCGGACTCCACCGTGGCGGGTACGCCGCTCACCCCGACCGTCACGGTAGTCGACAATCACGGCAACCCCGCGACCGACTTCACCGGGACAGTGCACGTCAGCTCGACCGATCCGAACGCGCAGCTTCCCGCGGACTTCGCGTTCAAGGTGACGGACCTGGGATCGCGCACCTTCCCGGTCGCGCTCACCAGCGCAGCATCGTCGACCGTCACGGTGGCCTCGGCGGGACTTGCGCCGGCGACGGCCACCGTCTCGGTTCGCAACGCCCCCGCCACTCAGCTGACCCTCGAGGGTTTCCCGGCGCAGGTCGTCGCCGGCGTGAGCCAGAGCGTCACCGTGACTGCACGCGACGCCTTCCGGAATCCCGCGATCGACTACGCGGGAATCGTGCGCTTCGCGAACACCGACGGGCAGGCATCGGTCGTTGCGGACGCGACGTTCGGCGCCGCGGATCTCGGCGTCAAGATCGTCGCCGTGCAGTTCGGCACCGCGGGCACGCAGACGCTGTCCGCGAAAGATACGGTACGCCCGTCGATCGCGGGCTCCGCCACGACGGTCGTGCTGCATGGCCAGGCCGTGAGCTTGACGCTGGCGGGCATTCCGGCGACCACCGTCGCGGGTGCGCTGCTGCCCGCCACCGTGGCCGCGGTGGACAGCCACGGCAACCTCGTGACGGACTTCACGGGCACGGTCCATTTCAGCTCGACCGACCCGAACGCCACGCTTCCGCCGGACACCGCCTTCGTCGGCACCAACGGCGGCGTGCGCAGCTTCTCGGTGGCGTTGACGACCGCCGGTCCACGCTCGGTCTCCGTGTCCCAGGTGGGCGGGACCGTCACCGGGGCGACCGCGAACGTGACCGTGTCCAACGCGCCGGCCAACCGCATCACGCTGGATGCCCACGCGGCGCAGGTCGCGGTCGATACGAACGCGGTGTTCACCGTCACCATCCGCGATCGCTTCGGGAACCCCGCGCTGAACTACACGGGGACCGTCCATTTCGTCTCGACGGACTTCCGCTCGACCTCGATCAAGGACGTGACGTTCACGCCGGCGATGTTTGCGACGATCGACGTCGCCCTGCAGTTCGCCACCGCAGGAGACCAGTCGCTGCTCGCCACGGATGCGGTCAACCCCGCCATCACCGGAAGCACGGTGATCAAGGTGACCAACGGCCCGGCGGCGGCCTACGCCTTGTCGGCGCTGCCCACGGCCGCGGTCGCCGGCGAGCCGTTGCCGCTCACCATCACCGCCACCGACGCGCACGGCAACGTCGTGCTGAACTACACCGGCTCGGCGGCCGTCACCTCCACGGACCCTTCCGACCGTCTGCCCGCAGCCGGCGCGTTCGTCGGCGGGGTACGGAGCGTATCGCTTGCGTTCGTCACGGCGGGGCCGCACCACGCGACCGTCACCGAAGTCGCCGGGCTCATCCACGCGGACACGTCCGTCGTCAACATCGTCTCCGGCAATGCAGGCGCGCTCGTCCTGACGGACGCCTCCGCGACGGCCGGGACGCCGGCCTCGACGACCGTCGTGGCGAAGGACGCCTTCGGCAACGTGGTCGGGTCCTACCGGGGAACGGTGACGCTGACGTCGACGGATCCGCAGGCGATCGTGCCGCCCCCCTACGCCTTCGTGGCAGCCGACGCCGGCCAGCACGCGTTCCCGATCACCCTCAAGACGGCGGGGACCTGGAGCGTGACGGCTACCGATGCGGCCAGCTCGATCTCCGGATCGGCGACCTTCACCGTCGCGCCGGCGGCCGGGGCAAGCTGCGACCTCGCCGTCATCGGCAAGGCCGGCGCCCAGATCGCGATGCGGGTCAGGGTATCGGACGGGTTCGCGAACCTCGCGACGGGATACACGGGCACCTTGACGTTCTCCTCGAGCGACGCGCAGGCGCAGCTTCCGCCTCCGGCGACCTACATCGCGAGCGACCGGGGCTCGCGCGACTTCACGGCCGTGCTGCCGACTCCGGGAGACCAGACCCTCCGTGCGACTGACGCAGCAACCTCGTTCTCGTGCCAGGCGAACGTGTCCATCGTCACCGCCCAGTTCTTCGCGGTCACCTTCGCCGGACCCGAGGGATGGGCCGGTACGCCGCGGTCCGCGACGGTGCAGGCGCAGGACGCGAACGGGACGCCGACCGCCTACGCCGGAACGATCGCCTTCTCGAGCTCCGATCCCCTCGCCTCGTTTCCGCCCACCGTAACGGTGGCGCCGACGGACGGCGGCCGCGCCACCGTCAACGTCACCTTCAAGACCATGGGGCTGCAGACGTTCACGGCGAAGGACAGCGCCGACGCGACGAGGACCGGCACCGCGTTCCAGCTCGTCCACGGGCTCGTCTATACGGATCCCGCCATCGGCGGAAAGGTCCGGCTCATCGTGAACGCCGCGGCATCGAACGCCAGCGTCGTCCAGCTGGACCTGGTCTCCAACGCGTCGCTCTTCACGCTGGGGATCACCGATCCGCAGAATTCGGGCCGCGTCCTCCCTTCCTCGGTGAGGAACGGCGCCTTCGCCACGGGCATGAACCTGCCGCTCGACGCGTCCAAGGTCGGGGCCGACACGCAGCTGCTCGTCCTTCCGGCGCCGAGCAGCGCGATCCTCGGCGTCGGCGCCGCGCCGCAGCTCGTCGGCGCTGCGATGACGAACGGCATCCTCTACAGCGGCATCAGCCAGAAACGGCTCGACCTCACGCTGACCTGCACGCTGCCGTGCACCAACGATCACCTGCGCGGAGACGTCCAGACGCGGCCGTTCCCGGGCGCGAGCTCGGTGTACTACTCGCTCCGGCTCAGGCTGACGCCGGGCGCGGCGGCGGGGACGGTCTTCGACGGCCAGACGCTCGCGAGCAACACGAGGTTCAGGGCGGCGGTGCGCGACCGCTCGGGCTCGGACGTCTTTTCGGGTACGGCGGACTTCGCCATCGGCAAGCTCGAGGTGAAGTAAGCTGGCGTAGCGTCCGCGCTCGCGTCTACGAGTGCTGGCGCTCAGCTCGTGCTCGGCTGCATCCTTTCGATCACCACCGTGCAGACCGCAGAGATGCGAGCGGCCCGGGATTCGGGGGTTTCCCGGGCCGCAGCATCCCTCACCTCGTGGCTGCTGAAGCCTGGCCGCTTCGTCTGGCCGCGGCAGGCTTCCTTTCGATGAGAGCCAGCAGCGCCGCGCTCTTGTCTGCGTGCAGATGCGGATAGGGCAGGCGCACACCCTTGTGCAACGTCGTCATCCTCGTGGAGAAACGGCGCGGACCGTGGACGAGGAAGCCTTGCTGGCGGCAGTCGCCGCCCGGCCCTGCGCCTCGATGTGCGAGAGGAGCGCGTCGATTTCCTCGCGGTCGAGGCCCAGATCCGGCATCCGCACGCCGCGATACTTGGCGAACAGCTTCTTCGCGGTGGCATCGCCGGCGGCGAGCATCTTGTCCGCCTCGGTCAGGTAGCGCGCTACCCACGCGCGATCGCGGCGCTTGGTCACGTTCGCCAGATCGGGCCCGAGAGCGTCTCCCTTGCCGATCGTGTGGCAAGCGGAGCACCGGGTCTGGAACAGGTAAGCCCCTTTCGCGACGGCCGGGGGGGCGGTGAGCTCCGCGTACGGGCGGGCCGGCTTGTCGCTCTTCCAGCCGAGGAAGTTACCGATGGTGGTGGCAAGGAAGCGCGGATTGTCTACCGCGGAGTTGCGCATCCATTGGCCGGTGGCCTCGTTGCCGACCATCAAGCTGGGCTGGTGCCCGTCGCGGTTGGCGGCGTCGGTCAGCGAGGAGAGCCCGACCTTTTGCGCGACCAGCTTGATGTCCTCCATCTTGCCGGTGAGAAACTGCCAGCCAGGGCCGACGTGATACCGCTGCGCGTAGGCCTTGAGCGTCTCGGGCGTGTCCCGCTTCGGGTCGATGCTGATCGAGTAGAAGAAGATGTCCTTGCCGACGCGGTCGCCGAGGAGCTTCTGGACTTGCGCCATCTTGGCGGTTTCCAGCGGGCAACTGGCGCTGCAGTGGGTGTAGATGAGGTTGATCGCCACCGCTTTGCCTTTGAGGAGGTCGTCGTAGAAGCGCAAGACGACGCCGTCCTGGTTGACCAGCGGCACGTTGGGAAAATAATCGGAGCCCCAGGGGCTGCCCGCGAAGGCAGTCCCTGGGGCCGACAGCGCCGCTGCGACGAGCAAGAGCGCACCGATCCTCGTCGCAGCGGCAGTTCGTGCAGACATCGTGTCTCCAGCGCCTTACGGGAACTTCGCGGTCGAGATGCTCGCCGTGGCGCCAGTGAGCGCCTGGGTCGTCACGTTGTAGCTGAGGTTCAGGGTCGCCAGCGCGGTGCGGGTGTTCAGGAACCCGCCAGGCCCTGCCGGGTAGAAGGCGAAGGTGGTCTGGATCGAGTCCGTCGCCCCGAACACGCGGGTGAGCTGGGCCTGGCCCGAGTTGATGAACCTGGCGCCCGAGGTCGCGCCCGTGGCCACGAGCTGGCGCGCGTCGACGCCCACCACGGAGCTCGCAGGCCCACCGGCCGGATCGTTGACGACCGTTGCGGTGATCTGGATCGGCCCGGAGAAGTTGACGGTCTCGGTGGGAGTCGTCACCGAGCCGCTGGCCTGTACGGTGAAGGTGGAGATTGCCTGCGCGTGCGCCGGGGCGGCGAAGAAGAGCCACCCCAGCACGGCGCCCAGGACCATCCTCGAAACGAGATGATTGGTGGTCATTGGATTCGCTCTCTCAGAATGCGGTGGGAAGGATTTCGTCGGGAGCCACGTAGGTGCAGCCCTGCGGGGTCGAGATCGGCGTCGGCAGCGGCCGCATGAACGGCGCCCCGCCATTGTCGATCTCCCAGCGCACCAGCATGGCGTTGTCCTCGTGGACGGTGTTGTGGCAGTGCTCCATGAACGTTCCGCCGAAGTCGCGGAACTGCATGGTCAGGGTGACGCTTCCTCCGGGCCGCAGGCGGTAGACGTCCTTGCGCCCCAGCTCCCAGGCCGGAACGTTGGCTGCGCTTCCGTCGCGGGCGAGGATCTGCCCTTCCTCGAAGTGGATGTGGATGGGGTGGTCCCAGCCGCCGCCGCCGTTCCGCAGCGTCCAGACTTCGCGGGTGCCGGCGTTCGGCGCGGCGGAGATGCGGCCGTAGTCGGCGTTCAGCATGGCGCCGGCGTTGTCGGTCTTGACTCCCCACGGACCGGTGAATGCCGTGCTGCCGGTGGTGGTCTGCGTGCCGCCCGAGCCGAACTCGAAGGTCCGCTCCCGCGCGATCGGCTTGCTGGAGAGATCGGGGTTCGGGATCAGCGTGTCGGGGATCTGGCTGACGTCGGCCTGGGCCGGCTTGCGGACGATGCGGAACTCGAGGAACGGGCCCACCACCGGATCATTCGTCTTGTGCGCCAGCGCATCGGCGAGCGAGAGGTCCTTCGACGGCTTCTTGCCGTTCTGGTGCTCGGTCAGGTTCACCAGGTTCACCCTGGACCCGACGGCGTAGCGCGAGAAGTCGATGACGATGTCGTAGCGTTCGGCGATGCCGATCTCGTCCAGCTCCGTGAGCGGGACCGGATGAGGCAGCAGGTTGCCGTCATTCGCGATCTGGACCATGGTCGAGCCGTCGCTCAGCGCCAGCTTGAAGAAGCGCGACACCGACGCGTTGAGGATGCGGAAGCGGTACTTGCGCGCCTCGACCTCGAAGTAGGGATTGTCGACCAGGTTCACGGTCATGCGATCGCCGAGGAACCCGTCGAAGTTGAAGATGTTGAACCAGAGCTGCGCCGGGAACTGCGGATCCCAGGCCTTGTCGGCGAGCATGAGGTTCACGTCGTAGTCGAGGTTCCCCCAGGTCTTGGCGGTGCCGCTGGGGAGCCGGAGGTTCACGCCGTCCTCGATCGCTTCGTTGCCGCGGTCGAGCGCGCTGTAGATGTTGAACATCCCGGCCATGCCCTTGTACACGTTCTGCGAGGTGAAGCTGAACATGTGGTCGTGGAACCAGTGGGTGCT
>JBJMQJ010000464.1:0-9997 GCA_045802765.1 Myxococcales bacterium | reverse complement strand
GGAGACGTCCACCGAGGAGCGGGCCCTCTTCCTCGAGGCGAATCCGGGGATCGCGGAGAAGGCGCGCGACGCCTGGCAGAAGACGCAGCCGGAGATGCGCGCCACGCTGGCGAGGAAGTGGCAGGGCTGGCCGCTCAAGCCGTACCAGGCGCAGCTCGAGGGCGCCGGCAAGGTGCTCATCTCGGTGAAGACGCGCCCCGCCGCGACCGGCATCAAGGGAACAGGGAAACCAAGCACGCGCCATCCCTGAGACGACACGGCTCAGGTCGACAGCGGCTCCAGCGGGGCCATCGACACGGGTAGGCGAGTCGCCGCCGGATTCGGGAGCGCTACGCTTTTCACGGCACGGACGTTATGGGATGAATTCTGGCCGCCATGAACGTCGGTGTCGGCAAAATCAAGGCGGCCGCGATCGCCATCGACCTGCACCGCGGCCATCTCGACCTTCCGGTCGCCACCATGCCGGTGCGCAGCGCTTCCGATGCGAAGCGCATCGTCGCCGCGAACGCGCGGCTGTTCGCCTGGTGCCGCTCGGTGGGCATTCCCGTGGCCCACCTGGTGACGACGTACCGCGATGCCGAGGAGATCCGCGCGAATCCCTTCTGGCGCACGCGCGCGGAAGACCCCCAGGCGACGCGCAAGAACGTGCTCCGCCACAACCTCCTCGGCATGCCGGGCTGCACGGTGATCCCGGAGTTGCTCGACCCCGAGCGCGACTGGGTCGTCGACACGAAGAAACGCTACGACTGCTTCGTCGGCACCGATCTCGATTTCCTGCTGCGCAGCCATGGCATCAACACGCTGCTCCTCGCCGGCATCAACACGAACAGCTGCGTGCTCGCGACCGCGGTATCCGCGAACGTCAAGGACTACGCGGTCATCGTGGTCGAAGACTGCGTCGACACCATGGATCCTCCGGAGCTCCATGCGGCGGCGCTCGCCTGCATCCGGACGGCGTTCGGGTTCGTGCTCACGAGCGATGCCGTCAAGCAGCTCCCCGGGCTCCCCGCGCGATGAGCGTCCGCTCCTCGCCCGCCGTCGATCTCCACAGCCACGTGATCCCTCGCGGCCTGCTCGACGCCTTCCGGCAGTCCCCATCCGCCTGGGGCGCCCGGATCGAGTTGGACGGCGCAGCCGAGCGCGTCGTCCACGCCCAAGGGTATGCGTATCCGCTCGCCGCCGAGTTCTTCGACCCCGCCGCGAAGATCGAGGCCATGGATCGGCGCGGGCTGGACGTGTCGGTCGTCTCGCCCGCTCCGCCGACCTTCTTCTACTGGGCCGACGCCAAGGTCGCCCTCGCCGCGGCACGTCTCGTCAACGACGGCATCGCCGAGATGGTCGCCGCGCACCCGACCCGGTTGCGGGGGATGGCCACGATTCCACTGCAGCATCCGGACATGGCGATCGCCGAGTTGGAGCGCGCCGTGCGGGAGCTCGGTTTTCGCGCCGTGGAGATCGGCACCTCGGTGGAGGGCGCGGCGCTCGCGGAGGGACGCTTCCGCCCGGTGCTGCGGCGATGCCGCGAGCTGGACGTGCTCGTCTTCGCCCATCCGTATTACGTCGGAGCAAAGGGCGGCATGGAGTCGTACTACCTGACCAACCTGATCGGGAACCCATGGGACACGACCGTGATGGCCGCGAACCTCATGCTCAGCGGCGCGCTCGAAGAGCTGCAGGGCATCAAGATCGCGCTGGCCCACGGAGGCGGCTTCTTGCCCTACCAGATCGGACGGCTGGAGCACGGCTACGAGGTGCGGCCCGAAGCGCGCGCGAGCACGCGGACGCGCCCCGTCGAGCTGCTCCGCCGGTTCCACTACGACTCGATGGTCTTCAATCCGCGCGCGCTCCGCTATCTCATCGACCTGGTGGGGAGCGAGCGCGTCGCCCTCGGCACCGACTCCCCGTTCGACATGGGGGAGGACGATCCCATGGCGCGGATCGGCGAAATTCCCGGGCTCACGACGCGCGAGCGCGACGACGTCCGAGGCCGCACCGCCTTGCGCCTGCTGGGGGAATGAAGCTCGAGGAAACGCGGAGGATGCCGATGATCTTGCCCCGGGATCGAGTCCAGTACTCCGCCATCGTGGACCGGCCTCCCTTGAAGCTCCCTGGCGGCGCGCGCCTCGCCGTATGGACCATCGTGAACCTGGAGGAATGGGAGATCGTCCGGCCGATGGCCCGGCAGGTCCTTCCGGCGCCGATGGGCAACGTCCGCATCCCGGACGTCCCCAACTGGTCGTGGCACGAGTACGGGATGCGGGTCGGCTTCTGGCGCTTCAAGGCGCTCTACGATCGGCTCGGCATCCGCCCTACCCTCTCGATCAACGCGAAAGTGTGCGAGAGCTACCCGCGGGTGGCGGACGCGTGCCGCGACGCCGGGTGGGAATTCATGGGGCACAGCTACGTGCAGATGCCCATCCACGACCTCGAGGACCAGCGAGCGACCATTCGCCAATCGATCGGCGTCATCGAGAGGTTTACCGGCAAGCGGCCCGTGGGTTGGCTCGGGCCAGGGCTCACCCAGACCTACGAGACGCCCGACTGGCTCGCGGCGGAGGGCATCAAGTACATCGGCGACTGGGTCTACGACGACGAGCCCACCGAGATCAGGACCGACCACGGGCCGCTCGTGACGCTGCCGTACACGCTGGAGCTGAACGACATCCCGATGATGATGGTCCAGCACCACGAGTCGGGATACTTCCTGCAGCGCGCCAAGGACAGCTTTGACCGGCTCTACGAGGAAGGCGCGGTGCGGGCCAAGATCATGGCGATGGCCATCCACCCGTACATCAGCGGCGTTCCCCACCGCATCAAGTACCTGGAGGCGGCGTACGACTACGCGGCGAAGTTCCCCGGCGTTCTCTTCTGGAACGGCGAGCAGATCCTCGAGTGGTACTTCGAGGCCCGGAAAGGGACGGCCGGTTGACCCGCGCCTCGATGCTCGCCTTCAACGCGCTGAACGGCGTGACGTTCGCGGCGCTGCTTTTCGTCGTCGCCAGCGGGTTCACGCTCATCTTCGGCCTCATGCGGATCGTCAACCTCGCGCACGGTGCGCTCTACCTGATCGGCGGCTACGTCGGGCTGTCGGTGGCGACGAAGACGGGCAGCTTCTTCGTCGGGGCGGCGGTCGCCGCGGCCGCCATCGCGCTCGTCGGATTCCTCATCGACAGCTCGCTCTTGCGCTTCGTCAAGGGATACGAGCTGCGCCAGGTGCTGCTCGCGCTCGGCGTCGCGCTGGTGCTGAACGATCTCGCGCTGGTCGTCTGGGGCGGAGACACGTTCACGGTGCCCGTACCGGGCGCGCTGCAGGGTCCGCTGCGCCTCGGCCCGATCGCCTATCCCAGATATCGCCTGTTCGTGCTGGCGGTGGGCATCCTCATCTTCGCCGGGCTCTGGTTCCTGCTCCATCGCACGCGCCTGGGCGCCCTCATCCGCGCCGGCGTGGACGACCTGGAGATGGTCGACGCGATGGGCGTGGACATCAAGCGCGTGTTCATCTACACGTTCATGTTCGGATGCGCGCTCGCCGGGCTCGGCGGCACGCTCGGCGGGGCGTTCCTCTCCCTGTATCCGAGCGCAGACGTGGAAATCCTCGTGTTCAGCCTCGCAGTCGTGATCATCGGCGGCCGCGGCAGCCTGGTCGGCGCCGGGGTCGGGAGCCTGCTGGTGGGGATGCTCGCCACCTTCGGGCAGGTGTGGTTCCCGGAGCTCGCCTACTTCGTGATCTTCGGACCGATGGCGGTCCTGCTCGCCTTCCGCCCACTGGGGCTGTTCGGACGTGCGGCGTGAACCGCGCGAGGCTTCGCGCATGAAGCGCAACGGACTCGCGTTGGCGGCCGTCGCCGCGGCGCTCTGCGCCGTCCCGTTCGCCGTGCCGGGCTACAGGACCAGCCTGGCGACGGAAATGTTGATCTTCGCGGCGCTCGCGATGTCCATCGACGTCCTCGCCGGCTACGCCGGGCGGACTTCGCTCGGGCACGGCGCCATCTTCGGCATCGCCGCCTACGTCGTCCTCTATACCGTGACGGTGGCGGGCGGGAATCCGTGGGTCGGCGCGCTGCTCGGCATCTTTGCGGCGACGGTGGCCGCGGTCGTGTTCGCGCTGCTCGCCATCCGCACCTCCGGCGTGTACTTCCTGCTCATCACGCTCGCGCTGGGAATGATCGTGTGGGGCATCTGCCTGCGCTGGACCTCGGTCACCGGAGGCGAGAACGGGCTGCGTGGCTCGGTGCGTCCTTCGGTCATGGCCGGCGCCGCGCCCTTCTACTACTTCGTGCTGGCCTCGACTGCCTTCATGGGCTTCGCCATGTGGCGATTCGTCCATTCCCCGTTCGGACTCACCCTGCGGGGCATCCGCGGCAGCGAGTCGCGCATGCGCGCCCTCGGCTACGACGTCTCGCTGCACCTCTTCATCGGTTTCGTCGTCTCCGGCTTCTTCGCCGGCGCGGCGGGCGTGCTGTACGCGTTCTTCAACAGCTTCGCGAGCCCTGCCACCGTCGCCCTGGCACAGTCGGTGGCGGCGTTGTTGATGGTGCTCGTCGGCGGGGTCGGCACCCTGGTCGGCAGCTTCGTCGGTTCGGTGGCCATCATCTCCTTGGAGAACTTCGTCAGCTTCCATACCGAGCGCTGGCCCATGGTGCTCGGACTCGTGTTCATCGTGACCATGATCTTCGCGCCCGAAGGGCTGGTCGGCCGCGCGCGGCTCGTCCTCGCCCGCCATTCTCCACACCTCCGCAAGCCCTGACGCCGCAGTCCGTCGATTTCCGAAAGGGAGGTCCGCATGCGTCGCCGCAGCTTCCTGAAGACCACGGCCACCGGCCTGTTCGCGATGTCGTCGTGGGCGGCGCGCCGCGCCATCGCGGCGGACGCCGGGCCCATCCGCATCGGCCTGCTCTCGCCGCTCACCGGCGTCATCGCCGCCGGCGGGCGCGAGCTGGTCGACGGGTTCAACCTCTACTGGGACCAGATCGGCCGCAAGGCCGCGGGGCGGCAGATCGAGGTGGTCGTCGAGGACGACGCGAGCAATCCGAACACCGCGCTGCAGAAGGCGCGCCGCCTCGTCGAGCAGCGAGAGGTCCACATGCTCGTGGGAGACATCCTGGCCAACACGGGTCTCGCGGTTGCCGAGTACGTGAAGGGGAACGGAGTGCCTTATTTCATCCCGGTGATCGCGGCGGACGATCTCACCCAGCGCAAGCGCATCCCGAACGTCATCCGCATCGCCGGGTATTCGGCGAGCCAGAGCACGCGCCCGCTGGCGGACTATGCCTTGAAGAAGGGCGTGCGCAAGGTCATCACCGTCTCGCAGGACTACACCTTCGGGCACGAGCAGTGCGGCGGCTTCTGCCAGGTCTTCACCGAAGGCGGCGGATCCGTCCTGCAGCAGCTCTGGCACCCTCTCAACACGCCGGACTTCAGCCCCTACCTGCCGCAGATCCAGAGCCTGCAGCCCGACGCCGTGTTCGCGATGGAGACGGGCGCCGACGGTTCGCGCTTCATCCAGCAGTGGGCGAACTTCGGGCTCAAGGACAAGATCCAGCTCTACACCTCGATGAACGCCACCGACCAATCGATCATCCGGACATTGGGGCCCGAAGCCGAGGGCGTGCTCTCCGCCGGGCACTTCTGCGAAGGCCGCGACGATGCCGCCAACAAGAAGTTCGTCGCGGACTACGAGAAGGCGTTCGCGAAGCTCCCCTCGATTTATGCCTTCTCGCATTACTCCGGCGCGATGTGGCTGGCCGAGGCGTTCAAGGCGGTGGGCGGCAAGGTGGAGGACAGGCCCCGCTTCCTCGAGGCGGTGCGCAAGGTGAAGCTCTCCGCCTCGCCGCTCGGGCGCGAGGTCAGCCTCGACAAATACGGCAACCCCATCTACGACATCTACATCCGCAAGGTGGCGCGCCGCTCCGACGGCAAGCTGTGGAACGTGCCGGTCGAGGTCTACCCGGCGGTCTCGCAATTCTGGAAATACGACCCCGAGCAGTACATGAAGCAGCCGTCGTACTCGCGGGAGTTCCAGGGAATCAAGAAGGCGTGATTCCGGCGCCGCTGCTCACGCTCCACCGGGTGAGCGTCGCCTACGGCGCGCTGCGCGCGGTGGATGGCGTCTCGCTCGCGGTGCGGACCGGGGAACGGCGCGCCATCATCGGCCCGAACGGGGCCGGCAAGACGACGCTCTTCAACGCCATCGCGGGAGAGCTGCCCTGCTCGAGCGGCAGGATCGAGCTCCTCGGCCGGGACATCACCAGGCTGCGCGTGCACCGCCGCGCCGCGCTGGGCATCGGCAGGACCTACCAGATCACGAACCTCTTCGGCGATCTGACCGTCGAGGAGAACGTCCGCCTGGCGGTGCGCGGACCGACCCGGAGGAAGTTCTCCTTCTTCGGGTCCGATCGTTCCGGGGGCGGCGAGGAGCAGGGCGAGGTGGAGGGGGTGCTCGCCGTGGCGGGCATCCAGGGGCGGCGCGGCACGGTCACGAAGACGCTCTCCTACGGCGAGCAGCGGCAGCTCGAGCTGGCGCTGGCGCTCGCGGGAAAGCCCCGCTTGCTCTTGCTCGACGAGCCCGCCGCGGGGCTGTCCGCCGCGGAACGCGCCCGGATGGCCCAGATCATCCGCGAGCTGCCCGCCGACCTGTCCATGGTCCTCATCGAGCACGACATCGAGCTGGCGCTGGGGCTCACCGATTACGTCACGTGCCTGCACTTCGGCCAGGTGCTGACCGAGGGGAAGCCGGACGCGATCCGCAACGACGTCAAGGTGCAGGAGGTGTACCTGGGAAGGCCGCACCATGCTTGACGGCCTCTCCATCGCGGGCCTGCACAGCTACTACGGCGAGGCGCACGTGCTCCACGGCGTCTCGCTCGAGGTCGCGCGCCGCAAGGTCGTGGCCTTGCTGGGACGCAACGGGATGGGAAAGAGCACGCTCATCCGCTCCGTCATCGGCCTGCGGCCGCCGGCGGTGCACGAAGGAGAGATCCTCTATCGGGGGGAAAGCCTGCGCGGCCTGAGCCCCCACCAGATCGCGCAGAAGCGCATCGGGCTGGTGCCGCAGGGCCGCCGCCTCTTCGCCTCGCTCACGGTCATCGAGCACCTCACCATGGTCGACCGCAGGCCCGGCGCCGCGTGGACCGTCCCGCGCGTTCTCGAGCTGTTTCCGCGGCTGGCGGAACGCCGCAGCCATCGCGGGAACCAGCTTTCCGGGGGCGAGCGGCAGATGCTCGCCATCGCGCGAGCCTTGATGCTCGACCCCGAGCTGCTCCTCATGGACGAACCTTCCGAAGGACTCGCTCCGGTGATGGTGCGGCAGCTCGAAGGCGTCCTCCAGCAACTGAAGCAGACCGGGCTCGCCATCCTGCTCGTCGAGCAGAACCTGTACAGCGCCCTCGCCGTGTCCGACGAGGTCTACGTGCTCGAGACGGGGCAGATCATGTATCGAGGCAGCCCGGGCGACCTGCTGCGCGATCGCGCGACGATGGAGCGGTTCCTGGGGGTGAAATGACCACGATTTCCGACGACCGGTATGGCGCCTTCTGCACGCACGAACCGGTCGAGCTGACCGGCGCTGATTCCGGGCCGCTCGCCGGCCTGCGCTTCGCAGCCAAGGACACGTTCGACGTCGAAGGACGAAGGGTTTGTGGAGGGAATCCCGACTGGCTGCGCACCCACGCCGCCGCCGCTTCCACGGCGCCCGCGCTGCAGGCGCTGCTCGATGCGGGCGCCGGGCTGGTCGGGAAGACGCAGATGGACGAGTTGGCCTACAGCATCAACGGGGAGAACCATTTCTACGGCACGCCGACGAATCCGAGGAACCCCGACCGGATTCCGGGCGGCTCGTCGAGCGGGTCCGCCGTCGCGGTCGCCGCCGGCCTGGTCGACTTCGCCCTGGGCACCGATACCGCGGGGTCGGTCAGGCTTCCCGCGTCGTTCTGCGGAATCCATGGCCTGCGCCCGAGCCACGGAGCCGTCGCGGCCGACCGTTGCGTGCCTCTCGCGCCCAGCTACGACACGGTCGGCTGGTTCGCGCGCGATCTGGCGACGCTCGCGCGGGTTGCCCGGGTATTGCTGCCGGCGCGCGCCTCGCCGCTGCGCGGGCGCCTGCTGATTGCGACGGACGCGTTCGCCCTCGCCCGCGAACCGATCCGCGCCGCGCTCGCGCCGCACGTCGATCGGCTGCGCGCGCGATTCGCTCGCGCGGAGGAGATCGTGCTCGCCGAGGAAGGACTGCCTTCCTGGCAGAAGACGATGCGCGTGCTCCAAGGGTACGAGGTCTGGCAGACGCACGGCGATTGGATTGCGCAGGTCAAGCCGGCCTTCGGACCCGGGATCCGCGAGCGATTCCGCTGGGCGTCCACCATCGCGCGGGAGGATGCGCTCGCCGCGTCGGCGCGTCGCGAGCAGATCTCGGCGCGCCTCGAAGCGCTCCTCGATGGCGCCGTCCTCTGCATGCCCACCGTGCCGTTCGCGGCGCCCCTGAAGAATGCGCCGACCGCCGAGCAGGACCGGACCGCCGCGCTTTCCCTCCTCTGCGCCGCCAGCATGGGCCGGCTGCCGCAAGTCACGTTGCCGCTCGCCGCGGCGGAAGGCTGCCAGGTCGGGCTGTCGCTCCTCGGCCGGCGCGGGAGCGACCTTCCGCTGCTGGAGTTGGCCGCGCAGGTCTCCTGATGCTCGATGGTTCGCTGCTCGTCGCGCATTCCCACAGCAACGAGAAGTTGCTCACCTTCGAGCTGCAGACCACGCTCGGCGGCGTCTTCTGAAGGACGCAGCCGAGCGGGCCGCCGACTCCTACCGGCAAACCGGTTTGTGGAGCTGGATGTTTCCGCCGGCCAGGCTGTCGGACGCAACCGGGGCTCCGTTCAGCAGCAACTGGAACCGATCGACGGTGCTGCCCGGCTCGCCGTCGTCCGCGACGTCCGCCTCGTACGAGTCGGTGGTGCCCGCGACGTCGGCCGAACCGCGCGTCTGCCGCCCATTCGGTCCGAACGGCGCGTAGAGATCGTAGCCGGTCACTCCGGTTCCCTTGGCGCGCAAACCATTGCCGTGGTCCACGAAGAGCAGGTGACCCCAGGGGCCGTTCTTGATGCCACCAGCCACGGCAAAGTGCGCCTTGGCCTTGGGGTCGGACGGCGACACGATCCAGCCGCCGCCGGTCACGAAATCGGTCGTGCCAGAGCCGCACACCGGCGTTGCCGCCGGTGAAGCCGGACAGGTCACGTCGGCATGTACATGGGAGACGATCACGTCCGCGAGCGCTGGGCCCCCAGCGGGGTTGTTGGCCACGACGTGCAAAGCGTTGACGTCCATGCTGCCCGACCGGCCGTTCACCGAGCTGGACTGCTCGTTGATCACGACCGAGCCCGCATCCAGCGGCAGTTGGATGGTCTGGTTCGTGGCACCGGAAATCCCGATGCGCTGCCCGTTGATGACGACGCTGGCCAGCTCCGACCTGCCGCTCACCGAGGGATTGGCGCCCTGGCACTGCGCGGTGGCTTCGGACATCAGGAAGTCGGCGGCGATGGTGTTCCCCGCGGCCGTCAGGCTGAGATCCGCGACCGATGCCTGCGACTTGCTGCCATTTCCCTGCCCGACGGTGGCGGCGTGGGCGACGTCGGCGCCGTTCACCGCCCCGGCGCTGCCCAGCGAGACGGCAGGGACGTCTAGAAGGGAGGCCTCTTGCGCGCCTCCGCTCGAAGGCAGCGGACCCGTATCGACCACCGTGATCGGCGAGAGCGGCGGAACGGTGACTTGGAGGACGGATGCCTGGCCACTGAAGGTGGTCGTGGAATTCGCCTGCGCGATGCTACCGGCGGTCGTGACGAACAGACCGATGAAGATCGCGAAGGCGATGGTGACGTAGCGCGGATTCAAAGGCGTCTTTTCATGTCCCACGGATGCGCTCCTTCTCCGCCGCTGGCTGGATGAGCGCAGCGCCGGATCCATCGGACGGTGGAGGCGCGCGCGGTATCCGCAACCCGACAAGATTGAGGACGCGTTCGCG
>JBJMQJ010000463.1:0-6565 GCA_045802765.1 Myxococcales bacterium | reverse complement strand
TCGCACGCTCGAGCGCGCTACGCATCCCGATTCGTTCGCCATCGGCGCGCGACACCTCCCGACGCTCTCGCGCTGCATCGTCAGTGGAGGGCGGGCGACGTTCCCGCCGTGCGATCCACGCCCGGATGATCCTCGCCTCGCGTTCGCGTTCGAGCCCGGCGACTCGTCCGTCTCGGAGCGCAGCCTCGGCGCGGCTCCGGGTCTCGACCCCTCGCGCACCTGGTTCGTCCGCATCGGCCAGCATCGCGCGCTGCCGGCGAGCCCGGAAGTCCACCGGCTGATCCTGGAAGCGCTCCTCGCCACCGACCGCGCCATTCCCCTCACGCTGCTCGGGCGCAACACGGCGGGTGCGCTCCCGGTCGCCCGCCCGGCCTGCTGAGCGCAAGGGCGCGCGCGTCCCTCATCCCGACGTCGCGACGTTGGCGAATCCGCCAAAGAACTCGCGCCAGCTGCGGAGGCGGGGCATTCCGCTCATCTCCTCGACGAAGCCGCGGCACGAGGTGTAGCAGTCGGTGCAGCCGCGCACTTCCTCGAACGAGCGCAGCCGCTCGGCGATCACCGACCAGGGTTCGCGGCGCAGGTTGCCAGCGCGCAGGTGCAGCTTCTCTATGCAGGGCGAAACCTCGCCGAGATGGTCGACGTTGAGGAAGCGTTCGCCGGCCCAGCATGGCGAGCGCACGTTGCCTTCCAGGAATCGATCGACGGCCTCGAGGTAACCGCTGAAGGCGATGAAGTGCGGATAGCGCGCCTTGAGCTCGAGCAGCTTCGCCCCGAGGCCCGGCGCCGGCATCGCGTGCCCCGACTCGCTGCGCCCGTCGCCGCCGGTCGAAAGCAAGGTGCACTGATGGCTGACCCCGTTCTCCTGCGACAGCCGGAGCAGCGACTCCATCTCGTCGACGTTGTCCCGCATGATCACCGTCATGATCGTCACCTGCCGTCGGCCGTGCGGGGCCGCATCGCGCAGGATGCGCAGGGCCCGGACCGCCGCCGCGAAGGTGCCCTTCGCCCCACGGTGGGCATCGTGCCTCTCCGGAGTGGCAAAATCGATCGAGACGCCGATTTCCGTGAGGCCCGCGGCCCACAGCTCGCGCGCGAGCGGCTCGGTGACGCGCCACCCGTTGGTGAAGAGGATTGGATGGTGGTAGCGGGCAAAGGCGCGAACGATCGCCACCGCGTCCGGCCGGAGGAGCGGCTCGCCTCCTTCGATCGAGACGACCATTGCGCCGCCTTCGGCGAGCTTGGCGGAGATGATCTCGAAGTCCTCGACCGTCATCTCGTCGCGCGGGTGGGCCGGCCGTTCCCAGAACGAGCAGAAACCGCAGGTCAGGTTGCATCGATTGGACACCTGGACGATGCAGTGGATGGGTCGCTTGCGGACGAAACCCGCGAGCAGCCGCCCTCCGCGCCACGCGTACCCGGCCGCTGCCCCCGCATTCGATAGGACCGGAAGATGCGCCATGACGTGCCCTATCCGAAGACGCGCGCCGCCGTGCTGCGGGCCGCGCGTGCCGCCGCGGCCGCGACGGTCGACCAGCGCCCCGTCGCGTGCTCCGCGAGGGTCTGCCGCAACGCCACGGCGAAGCGGTCGATGGCTTCGCGTGTCACCGTGAGCGGCGGCTGCACGCGCACCACGCCCGTCGCGTCGGCGCAAACCTGCACCAGGATTCCGCGCTCCAGGAGGCCGACCACGAGCCATTGCCCGGCGAGATCCTCGCCCATGCCGCGGGCGGGAGCATCCAGCTCGATTCCCCAGAGCAGGCCGCGGCCACGCACTTCGCGCACCAGCGGATGCCCCGCGGCGGCCGCTGCGATCTTCTCACCCACGTATCCACCGTGCCGCGCCGCCGCTTCGACGAGACCGTCGCGGCGGATCACCTCCAGCGTCGCGAGGGCCGCCGCACACGCGACGGCTCCGCCGCCGAAAGTGCTGCAGTGCAAATCGTAGCGGTCCAGCGTGCCGTAGGCGCGCTCCCAGAGACGGCGGCGCGTGATCAGCGCGGAGATGGGCGCGACACCGCCGGAGAGGCCCTTGGCGAGGAGCAGCACGTCCGGCTCGACCGCCTCCTCCTCGCAGGCGAACATGCGACCACAGCGGCCCAATCCGGTCTGCACTTCGTCGAGGACGAGAAGAGCGCCGTAGCGGCGGCAGAGGCGAGCCACTTCCGGCAGGTAGCCGGAAGGAGCCGGATGCATGCCGCCTTCCCCTTGCATCGGTTCGAGCAGCACCGCCGCCACGTCGCGCCGGCGCAGCTCGCGCTCGATCGCAGGGGCGTCGCCGAAGGGCACGAAAGCCGCTTCCGGCAGCAGCGGCTCGAACGGCCGCCGGTGACGTTCGCTGCCCGTCACCGAGAGCGCGCCCAGCGTGGTTCCGTGATAGCTGCGCAGGGCCGAAACGAAGCGCGGCCGGCGCGTGGCCAGCCGCGCGAGCTTCAGCGCGCCTTCCACCGCCTCCGAACCGCTCGAGGCAAAGAAGCACAGATCGAGCCCGCCAGGCGCCAGCGCGGCGAGGCGGCGCGCCAGCTCGGCCGCGAGCGGTTGGGGAGCGACGAGCAGGAATTGCGCAGGCTGCGCCTGGAGCACCTCCTCGATGGCCGCGCGCACGTCGGGGTGGTTGTGGCCGAGCGAGATGGCGCCGTAGCCGGCGAGGAAGTCGAGCACCTCGCGGCCCGCGTCGTCCCACAGGGAAAGGCCCTCCGCCCGTACGTAGTGGCGGCGGAATCCGAACAGCCCCAGCGCCTCGATGAACGTCGGGTTGAGGTGCCGCGCATGCAGGCCGGACACCGAGGCAGCATCTGCCTCGAGCGCCTGGCGGATCTGCTCGCGAACGCCCACTCTCCCCCCGCGCGCGCCAAAGCAGTACCACTCCGGGAAACCTCGGGGAAGCCGTACCGCCGACGTTGACGCCGTAAAGGTTGCGGGTCCAGGCTCGACCGGTGAGCTCGAGCTTCCCGCGAGCGGTCTTCCGGTTCTGGCCGCACCTGATGGTGGTCGTCTTTTTTCACTTGGGCTACCACCGCGCACAGTTTTCCAACGAAGAGCGGCAGAGCCTCTACGACAGGTTCTTGCAAGACCCCGTCGGTGCTTCGCTCGCCGATCCGATCGCCGCGCTGCGCGTCCACCACGTCCGTGACGGAGATGAGTACCTTTATCTGTCCTGGGCCAACTTGATGTTGGGGAAGCCAGCGGATGTCGACTTTCTCCATGCGGAGAGCGACGCCACGATCCCGCTGCTCCCGTTCCACGCTCCCGCCTCTTCCGGGAATCGGCGCCTTCTCCCCTACCGGGACTTCGTCTTCCAGTATCCGCCTCTGGCAGTCGTTCCCATCGTCTTGCCGGCCCTGATCACTACGCGGCCGGTTCTCTATCCGTACGCCTTCGGCGCTTTCGCCGGGCTCGCCGCGCTTACGATTGCGTTCGTCGGCTGGGCTCTACGGGCTCATCTCCCTGGCCATCACCGGGATGCTGCCCGCCACTATCTCTGGATGTCGGCGGGCGCTCTTTTCCTGGTTGGAGTCACGCTCGAAACACGTCTCGACGTCTTCGCAGCCGCCGTCGTGGCGCTTTCGCTGTGGGCTGCGGTGAACGACCGATGGATCCTGGCGGGCGTGCTGCTCGGCGCCGGGGCGGCAATGAAAGTCTATCCGGCGCTGCTCTTCCCGGCCTTCCTGGCACCGCTCATCGCGCAGCGCCGCACTCGCGACGCCCTCGCTTCCGTCCTGGCGTTCCTGGCCGCGGCGTTCTTCGCCTGTGCGGCGCCGGCGCTGGTCAGCTGGAGCGGATTCCTCCACGCTCTCGAGCTGCAGTCGGGCCGAGGGCTTCAGGTCGAATCAGTCGGAGCAACGGTGGTCGGCTGGATCGAGGTCCTCACCGGGTCGCCGCTCGAGACCGTGCGACGGTCGGGCGCGCGAGACGTGGTCGGCGCATCGGCGCCCTGGGTCGCATCGGCGTGCCGCCTGCTCGTGCCGGCGATGGCGCTGCTCGGCGCGCTGCTTCCCTGGTGGGCCGCCCGCAGGCAGCCCGATGAGCGATCTCTTCCAGCGCTGCTCTTCGATGGAGTTGCCACGGCGATGGCGGGGATCTGGATCGTCTCACCGGTCCTTTCGCCGCAGTACCTCGTCTGGGGGCTTCCGGTTTTTTTCTTCGCCAGCAGCTCCGCCGCCCGGTTGCTCTACTTGTTCGCCCTTGGCGTGACCCGCATCGAGTATCCGGCGTGCTACCCCTTCATCGCCCACCTCGAGCTTTCCGGGCTGATCGTCCTCACCGTACGGAATGGGCTCTTGATTGCGACCTGGGTCGCTCTTCTGAGGAGTTGGATTGTCTCCAGAGGCCTTGACGTTTGCGGCGCCGGGGGGATGCTGAACGCTTCATGCTCGGCTTGCTCCTCATCGCCACCGGGGTCGGAGCGCTGGTCGCGTATGTGAACGGCGCGAACGACGTCTCCAAGGGAATCGCGACGCTGGTGGGGAGCGGGACGACGAGCTACCGCGGTGCACTGGCCTGGGGAACGTTCTGGACGGGGCTGGGAGCGCTCGCGGGCGCATGGCTTGCCGGGGCGATGCTGCAGACCTTCGGCGAGGGTCTCTTCGTTCCCGGCACGACGCCGACGTTCGCGGCGGCCATTGCCACCATGCTCGGCGCCGGTGTTTGGGTGCTCGTGGCGACGCGTACTGGCCTTCCCGTCTCCACCACGCACGCCATCGTCGGTTCGCTCGCGGGGGTCGCGCTCGTCGCGTACGGTCCCCAGGCAGTGAACTGGGAAACGTTGGTGCAGAAGATTGCCGTGCCGCTCGTCGCCAGCCCTCTCGTCGCGCTCGCAACAGTGTCCTTACTCATTCGCGCAAGCGTTCGTACGCCTGCGCCCGACTGCGCATGTGTGGCGATCGAGCCAATGCCTTCTGTTGCGATGACTGGAGAAGAAGCCAGTGCTGCGCTGGCCTCGGCGTTGCCTCAAGTTCGCTTCACCGTTGCCCGCTCGGCGGAGTGCGCAGCGAACGTCCCGCAGGCGTTGAGCCTTCGAATCGAGCACCTCCATTGGGTCACGAGCAGTGCGACGAGTTTTGCGCGGGCATTGAACGACGCGCCCAAGATCGTCGCGCTGATGCTGGGCGCCTCCGCGCTGGCGGGCGGCGCGACGCAGCGACGCGAGATGCTCTTCTTCGTGGTGGCGCTGGGCATGGTGACCGGCAGCATCGTCGGCGGTCGCCGGGTGACGGCCGTGTTGGCCGAGAGAGTGACGCCGATGAACCATCGCGAAGGCCTCCTCGCCAACGCCACCACGGCGGCGCTCGTCGGTGCCGGCGCGATCTTCGGCCTGCCGATGTCGACCACCCATGTCGCCTCGTCGGCAATCATCGGTATCGGCGTCAGCCGCGCGGGAGGGCAGACCAATCGCCGAACGGTGCGAGACATGCTTCTCGCCTGGCTGGTTACGCTCCCGGCCTCCGCGTTGCTCGGGATCGCGGTTTTCGAGCTCGCGCTGTTCGCCGCTGGAAGGGCGACGTGACCGCCCTGGCGCTGCTCGCTGCAGGAGTCTGCGCGCTCCTCCGGCCCGCGGACATCAAGCTGGTGCAAGGCGCGGCGCCGGTGCAGGTTCTGCCTTCCCCGCCGAAGGCCGACGGGTCGCTCGTCGCCGAGCAATGCTTCTACCGGCTTCCCGACCCTGCCCGCTCGGTCTCGCTCGAAGTTCGCCGCGCTCCCCCGGCCGCGCTCCGCGAACGTTGGGAGTCGATGAGCGAGTCGGATCAATCCGGAGAAGAGCGGGCCCCGCCCCGCCGCGTCGAGGGAATCGGCACGCGCGCTCTCTGGGTGGGAAACAGCAAATCGAGCGCGCTGTACGTGCTCGGCCGACGCGGCATCGTCCGCATCAGCGTGGGCGGACCGGCGGGGCCCGAGGCCAAGCTCGCGGCTTGCAAATCGCTGGCGCGCCGGGTGCTCCGGCGGATGTGATGGTTTCGTCGCTCCGTCAACAAGCTGCTCGTATGCTGCCGGACATTTTTTTCGCGCGCGGCGTTCGATGCGCGACAGCCTGACTGCCAGACCGTTCGCCTGATCGCGGCGCCACTCCAAGTTGCGCGTTTCAAATTCCCTTGCGCACGGGGGTTCCATGCCCGCCTCGCTCCGTTCCTGCCTCGCAGCGCTGCTTCTTCTCTCGCCTGCTCTCGCCCGTGCCGCCGCTCCCGCCTCGGGGACGCTGTCGCCGTCCGGCGCGTCGATCACCTGGACGGGCACCGAGAGCGGCGGCTCCTCGACGACGGGCGAAGCGGGCTGCCAGGAAGGCGTGAGCTGTGACAGCTTCCTGCTCACTCTCGGCGGCGCCCCCGCCGACTGGGTCGGGCACGTGGTGAACGTCAAGATCACGTACCTGACCGCCATCAACTTCGCGCTCATCTTCAAGGGGTACGATCTCTACGTCCACCAAGGCACGCTGGCAGGCCCGGTGGTGGCGTCGGCGACGAACAACTTCGACAGCGAGGCCGTCTCGATCGATCCCGGCGTGGTGGGCACCGGCCTCTTCACCGTGCACGCGGTCGCCACGAACGCCATCTCCTCCAACACCAACGCCACG
>JBJMQJ010000462.1:0-14392 GCA_045802765.1 Myxococcales bacterium | reverse complement strand
TCGCAACCGCGCTCATCGCGCTCGACGGAGAGACCCACTGGCTGGAAGGCGCCTTCCTCCTCGCCGTGTACGCGGTGCTCGGCCTGGGCTTCTGGTTCGTGGGATAGCGGTGGCCGACCTCGCGCTCGCCGCCATCATGGCCATCTGGGGGAGCACCTTCGCGGTGGTCCGCGTCCTGGTCGGGGGCGGCGAGGCGCCGGTCTCCCCGATTCTCCTCGTCGCGGTGCGCATGGCGCTCGCCTCGGCGCTGCTCCTCGCCTGGCTGGCGGCGCGCGGCGAGCTGCGCTTCAGCCGCGAGCTATGGCGGGACGGCCTGTTGTGCGCCGCGCTGCTCGGCGGCGGGTTCCTGCTCCAGATCGAGGGGCAGCACCGCACCACCGCCTCGCGGAGCGGCTTCCTCACCGGGCTCCTCGTGGTCTTCGTCCCCTTGCTCGAGTTGTTCCTGTTCCGCAAGCGCCCCTCGGTGCCCGCGGCGGCCGGCATCGCCCTCGCGTTCACCGGGATGGCGCTCCTGTCGAGCGGCGGCGCCGCGGGACAGGCGCAGCTGGTTGGCGACCTCTTGACCGTCGGGTGCGCCGTCGTGTTCGCCGGCCACATCATCGCGCTCGGGCGCGTGACGGGTCGCCACCCGGTGCTGCCGCTGCTGCTCGTGCAGCTGGCGGGCACCTTCGCCATGGCGGCCATCGCCGGCCCGTTCGTGGAGCGGCAGCATTTCACCGCCGATCCGCGCATGTTCGCGGCGCTCCTGTATCTGTCGGTGTTTGCCACGCTGCTTGCCTTCGGCGTGCAAACCTGGGCGCAGCGGCGGCTGCCGCCAGTCCGGATGGCGCTGCTCTCCGCCCTCGAGCCGGCCTTCGCGGCGCTCTGGGCGGCGGTCCTGATCGGGGAGCGCCTCAGCCGGCTGGAGCTGTGGGGTGGGGTGCTCATCGTGGTGGGGGTGGCGGTGGGAGAGACGGGCACCGCCTTCCTGGCGAGGCAGCGCCGGCCGGTGGCCTAACGCGGCGCGAGCACCGGATTAGTGGAGCCCCGTCCACCTCGCTGTTACAAACCCGGTTGCCCATGGCCGCCGCGCCGGAGGAACCCGCGCCCGACCTGCAGGTGGAGCGCGCCGCGCATGGCCTGCGGCTGCGCGGGACGCAGCTGTACCTGGACCCCGTCGGCCGGCCACAGCTGGGTTTCCTGGCCCACGCCCGCGGTGCGCGGGCGACCTTGCCGGAGCGGACGGTAGCGACGCCCCCGACGGTCGCGCTCCTCGACGCGGCCCAGCCGCGGGCGCTGCGAAAGGCGGCTCCGCTGCCGGCCGGGTGGCGCAAGCCGTTCGCGCTCGGCTCGCTGACGCTCACGGTGCATCCCGCGGGGCACGTGCTCGGAAGCGCCCAGCTGCATTGCGAGCTCGCCGGCCGGACGATCCTCTATGCCGGAGACCTGGGAGGCGCCGGCGACCGCGCGCCCGCGACGGCCGAGCGCCAGGAGCACGTCCGCTGCGACACGTTGCTGCTCCGCGCGACCTACGGCCACCCCCGGTACGCCCTTCCTCCCCGCGCCGAAGTGTTCGAGGACCTGGCGCGCTTCATCGCGGCGACGCTCGCGGAGCGCCGCACTCCCGTCGTGCTGGCGGCGCCGCTGGGAGGCGCCCAGGAGGTCGTCCATCACCTCGCCGCGCACGAGCTGCGACTGCATCCTGCGCCGCTCCGCTTCGCCGAGGTCTACCGCGCGCAAGGGGTCGCGCTTCCCGCCCTCCTGCCGCTCGGCGCAATCCAGCCCGGTCAGGTGGTGGTGCTGCCGGCGCATCCCCGCAGCCGCCGCTACATGCCCGACATCGGGCCGGCGAGGGTCTGCCTCTTGTCGGGCCGCGCGCTCGAGCAGGGATACGCGGCACACGTCGGAGTCGACGTCGCGCTGCCGCTCTCCGACCACGCCGGGTTCTCCGATCTGGTGCAGTACGCGGTCCGCTCCGGCGCCTCGCGCGTGCTCACCGCCCACGGCTATGCCGAGGACCTCGCGCACGCGCTGCGAGAGCGAGGCGTCCGGGCGCAGTCCATCCGCGAGCACCAGCGGCAGCTCGAGCTATTCTGAGCGCGTTCAGCGCGACGCGACGCCGGCGAGGAAGTGCCAGATGGCAGCGGCGCCGAGGCGCGCGGTGCGTCCGTCGACGTCGAGAGGCGGGGCCAGCTCCATCACGTCGAGCACCCGCACGCGCGGATCCTGACCCGCGAGCCGCGCGCAGGCGTACAGGTCCGCGGCGGCGAGACCGTCCGGGCAGGGCGCCGAGACGCCGGGAGCGCTCGACGCCTCGACGGCGTCGAGGTCGAGGCTGACGGCCAGCGCCTCGGCCGGCATCCGCAGCGCCTCGGCGAACGCGTGCCCGACCCGGCCGCGCACTTCGTCGAGCGCGAGCACCGCGAATCCGTGCGCCGCGGCCCACTCGCGATGCGCCCGCGCGTTGTGCTGCGGCTGCACGCCCAGCTCGGTCAAGGCGTACCGCTCCCCCCAGCGCTCGGCCAGCCGGCGGAAAGGGGTGCCGCTGGTGACGAGCCCGTCGCGGAGCGGCCGGACGTCGAGGTGCGCGTCGACGTTGATCGCGGCGACCGGGCCGGTAGCGGCGCGCAAGAGCGCCGAATGGCTGGCGTACGCGCCGTCGTGGCCGCCTCCGAGCAGCACCACGCAAGCGCCGGAGGAAAGGGCTGCGAGCGCTGCTTCCTCGAGCGCGGAGTGCACCTGATCGATGTCTCCCAGCTCCGCGCCCGCGTCGCCCAGATCGACCAGCTCGAGCCACTCCAGCTGGCCGTGATCGCCGGTGGTGAGGCGCGAGAGGAAGCGGCGCAGCTCCGCGGGTCCTTGCGCCGCTCCCGGCCTGCCGCCGCCGTTGACCACGCCGCGGTCGTCGGCGTGGCCGAAAAACGCGACCGAGGGGCCCGGCGCGTGCGATTCCGCGCTGCCGAGGGACGCGATCCGGTCGCCGAGGCGCGGATCGTCCGGCGTACCTCGGTAGAAGAGCGCGGGATCCGCGGGCTTGAGCGATTTTCCCAATCGTCCTCCGGGGCGGCCCCGCGCCGCTCGACGCGTGCGCAGGTCCGGCGGCCTCCGTCAAATGGAGGACGCCACTTCCTTGACACGAGCGGCAAAGCTAGACGAAATGCCCGCTCGTTTCACCCCGCGCTCTCATCACCTCGTTGAGGAGGCAGCCAATGCTGCTTCGACGTGTCGCCGCTGCCGCGCTCGCCACCGCGATCTGCGCCTGCGAGCCCGGCGTCGGTTTTGACGCAGGCCGCAACCCCCAGCAGACGAACTACGCCGTGTTCGATCCGGCCGCCTCGCCGCCGCAGATCCCCATCCCGAACGACCTGGCGCTCGCGCAGGCCGGGTCGGTGCCGGGCGCGCAAGGGGAGCTGTTGCGGCTCTTCGTCGCCCAAGGCGGCTTCCCCAACGACCAGGAGGTGCCGATCTCGATCGACCTGGTGAAGGTGGTGGTCGACCCGTCCGGGACGCAGGTGCGCAGCAAGCCGGACCTGGACCTTTCCAGCATCCGCATCTGCAAGGGGAACAATCCGACCTGCAACCTGGCCGTGATGAAGCTCGCGTCGCCTCCGGCCTTCGTGGCGGACATCGATGCGCCGACCGCGGCGGACTATGTCACCAGCGGCGATCACGGGACGCTCAACATCCGGCGCACGCCGCGCGCCACGCCGACCGGGGCGACGACGCGGACGTGGGATCCCGGTGTGCGCTACGTCGCGGCGCTGCGCGGCGGTCCGAACGGCGTCACCGTGAATGGAGGGCAGCCCATCTTTCCGCAGCCCGCCATGTTCATCATCGAGCAGGGCAAGGACCTCACCAGGCCGGAGAACCAGGGGCTCATCCCGGGCGATACGGCGGCGCAGAAGGCGGCGACCGCGGCGCAGCTCGATCTGCTTCGCAGGCAATACGAGGCGGGGCCGTTCCCGGTGATCTCCGCGGCGTTCCCCAAGACGGACGTCGCGGCGATCACGACGTTCCAGATCGCGCCGCAGCCGACCACCGCGCCGGCGGCGCACGTGGTCATCGACCCCGGTTCGGGCACCGTCCCGCTGCCGTTCAACGCGCTGCTCGACGGCAGCACGCTTCCGGACGATCCCCTCGCTCCGGCGACGAACGCGCGCGTGCAGAACCTTCCCTCGTCCTTCGGGCCGCTCGCCGCCGGCCTCGCCACGTTGGACGGATTCAGCACCACAGCCATGCTGCTCGTCCCGACCAGCGCGCCGGTGCTCGTCGCGACCGATCCCGGACCTGTTTCGCTCTTCACCGACAAGGTGTTCCTCTATGATCTCACCGATCCGAACAACCCCGCGCTCGTCGCGCCGGCGACGTATGACGAGCTCTTGCCGGCGGCCGCGCGCCAGCAGATCCCGTCCACTTCGTTCTGGGCATCGCCTCTGGTGGGGATCCAGCCCGCCGCGGCGAGCAAGCTGAACAGCAGCAAGCCGCTCAAGGAAGCCACCGAGTACGCCTTCGTCGTGACCAACCGGATCCTCGGCGCCGCCGACCAGCGGGGCCTCGGCCGGCCCACGGTCGGGAGCGTCCTGCTGTTCGACAACCCGCTCTGGGCGGGCGGCAAATCGCAGCTCGCGGGAATTTCGGACGGGCAAGCAAAGGCGCTGGAGCGCGTGCGGGGCCAGATCAAGAATCTCCTGAGCAAGCTGACGTCCGCTCCGTTCACCAAGTCCGAGATCGCGGTCGCGTACACGTTCCGCACGCAGACGATCACTACTCCGGCAGTGCAGCTCGCCGCGGCGCCCTACGATCCGGCGAGGAACGCGGCCGTGAACTTCCTTTCGGCGCCCCCGACGCTTGCGCCGGTAGTTTTCAATCCGCCGGCCGGGGCGCTGACCAAGTACGGAGTAGAACCGTCCGTGGTCAATAGCCTCAACAACGTCCTCGAGGTAATCGAGGCGAATCTTCCCACGCCGAACCTGCTCAGCACCGCCACCGGCGCGTTCGATCCGACGCTCCTCGCCCCCAGCGCGAGCCCGCCCATCGACGTGATCCCGGCGCTGATCGCCGTGCCGAAAGCGGCGGCGGTGACGGCGAGCTGTCCCGCCCCGGCTTCTGCGCTCAAGTGCGCGCCGCTGGTAGTCTTTCATCACGGCCTGAACGGCGCGCGCTCGCAGATGCTCCTCGGCGCCGATGAGCTGGCGGCCAAAGGGTTCGTCGTCGCGGCGATCGACGCGCCCAAGCACGGCGACCGCGCGTTTTGCTCGGCAAATGCCCAGTGCACATCGGGAACTTGTCAGATGATCCCAGGATCGGCCACGCAGGCAGATGCGACACCGCCGGGCCAATGCAAGGACGCCAGCGGTAATCCGACGGCTCTCAAGAAGCGCCCGGTCCTTTGCTTCCCGGGAACCCCGTGCAATGACGCGCCGGATGGTGTCGCGGTGGCCTCAGGGAACTACGTAATCAGCGGGAACCTGTTCCGCACCCGCGACACGTTCCGGCAGGACATCATCGACAATAGCGGGCTCATCCTCGCGCTGGCGCGCCCGCCGCCTCCCACTTTGCCTGGGCCGGCGGCTCCGAATCCGGTGGCGGTGGAGCTCGCTTCGAAGGGCATCGCGGTGGACCCCTCCAAGGTCTTCTGGGAAGGGCAGTCGCTCGGAGGAATCCTCGGCACCATCAACGTGGCGGCCAATCCGCGTATCAGCGAAGCTGTCCTGAACGTGCCGGGCGGCACTTTCGTGGACATCGCGGCTACCTCGCCCGCTTTCGCCCCCGACCTGACTGCTGTCCTCGGGAGTCTCTCGCCGCCCATTGTACCGGGCACGTCAGCATTCTTGCAGTTCGTGCAAGTGGCGAAGTGGGTGTTCGACCCGGCGGAGCCAATCAATTTCGCGGGGCATCTGCTGGGCGGGATTGATCATCCGACACTGCCCAATCTTCTCGGCGGCGGGGCGCCGCAGGCCGCGAAGAGGGTCTTGGGTCAGCTGGCCGTTTGTGACAACGTCGTGCCGAACCCGTTCAACTTGCTCCTGTTCAACGTCGCTGGGCTCGCTCCGTCGACCGCAAACAAGTACCAAGTTTTCAAGACCGCCACCAACCCACCAGCGCCCAACGGCTTCTGCGTGCCAGGCCTTCCGAACCCGCCATTCGACAACGGAGCGGTGGCGCATGCCTTCCTACTCGACCACGGCTTCACGGCGGGCGGCGCCAACAACGCCGCCCTTTCGACGGCGGCGCGTGTCGACGCGGCGAACTTCCTCGCTAACCCAGCCACTCCGCCGCCTGACCTCGAGGCCCAGTGATGGACATCACCATCCGCAACGTCCTCGCCACCGCTGCCCTCATGCTCCCGCCCGCGGCGATCGCCGGCGGATACGCCGTTCCCAACACCAACGCGCGCGACCTCTCGCTCGCCGGATCGGCGGTGGCGGGGCAGCTGGACGCGACGGCGGCGTACGTCAACCCGGCCGCGCTGTCCGGTCTCGAGGGGCTCTCCGTCGTCGCCAACGGCACCATGATCGATTTCCGCAGCACCTGGAGCGCGACGGACGGGAACAGCGCCCGCGAGTCGAACCTGAAGCCGGCCTGGCCCCCGTCGCTGTTCGCGGGCTATGGCGTCAAGTCGAACGGCATCGGGTGGGGCATCGGCGCGGGGTTCAACATCCCGTTCGGCGGGAACGTCTACTGGCCCGGCGATTGGCCAGGCCGGTTCAGCATCATCACCGTGAACCGCCGGACGTACGGGCTGTACCTGACGGGCGGCGTCCAGCCGGTGCCGCAGATCAAGCTCGGCGGCGGACTCATCTACTACCGCACCACCGAGGATCTGGCGCAGGCGTTCAACTTCCTCGGCCAGGAGGGCGGCGCGGCGCTGGGCACAACGGGCGGCAAGGTCTCGTTCGATCTCTCCGCGGAGATCACGCCCATCATCGGCGTGCCGCTGACCATCGGCGTCGACTACAAGCACAAGGCCGACCAGACGCTGACGGGTCACGCGCACTTCGACAATGCTCCGCCGGCGCTCGGCCCGAATACGCTAGACCAAGGCGTCACCCACGATCTCACCATCCCCAACCTCCTCAACGTCGGCATTGCGTACCGGGTGTTGCCGAATCTGTTGGTCACCGGCGCGTGGACCTTCGACCGCTTCATCGTCTACACGCGCGATCTCTTCGTCGGCGACCTGGGCACCACCGTGCTGGTCAACCGCGACTACAAGAACGGGCACACCTTCCGTATCGGCGGCGAGCTGGAAGACGTGGTGCCCAAGCTGACGTTGCGGGCGGGCGTCTTGCGCGACATCGCGCCCACCCGGCCGGAGGCGCTGTCGCCGACCATCCCCGATTCCAACTCGACCGCGGTCGCGCTCGGGTTGGGGTACGAGATCTCCCCCGGCCTGGCCGTGAACGCGACCTACTTCCACGCCTTCTTCGATTCGACGAATACGGTCGGTGCGGAAGTGTTCCCCGGAAAGTTCGAGACGCGGGCGAACATCTTCACCATCGGGATCGCCTGGCGCCCCGGAGACAAGCCGCGCGGCGACTCGGCGGGATTGTCCGGCAAGTAGGGCTCAGCCCGTCGCGGAGTACCGGCCGCGCTCGTCTGCCCGCGCGCGGCCTTCCTTGACGAGCTTGCCCAGGTGCGCGAGCAGGCTGCGCTCGGCGAGCGGGTGCAGCTCGATCCGCACGTCCGGATAGCTGGGCGGCACGAGCTGCGCCGGGGTGGCCGGACCCAGCTCGCGCAAGGCCCGCACGACACGCTCCTCGCGCTCGAGCCGGTGCGCGAGGTAGCCGCGCAGCTTGTCCGCGCCCGCCGGCACGACCGGGCCGTGAGCCGGGTAGATGACGCCGGGCCCCAGCTCCAGGAGCCGCCGAAGCGAGGCGAGATAGTCGAGCATGTCTCCCTCGGGCGGATCGACGATGACCGTCCCGACGCCGGCGACGAGGTCGCCTGCGACGACCGCTCCGCTCCCCTCCTCCAGGAGGCACAGGTGTCCGCGCGTGTGCCCGGGAAGGTGGAGGCACTTCCATCCGCGCGGTCCCACCTGCAGCGCGTCGCCTTCGCGCAGGACCCGGTCGACGCGGAACTCGAGCAGCTCCGCGGTCTGCGCCGTCGCCGCGACCGGCAGCGACAGCTTGCGCGAAAGCTCCGCCGCCCCTCCGACATGATCGTGATGATGGTGCGTGAGAAGGATGCCCACCGCGCGCCGGCCCTCTTCGTCGAGCAGCGCCAGCGTCTTTTCCAGGATCGCCTGCTCCTCCGGGTATGGAGATCCCGGATCGACGACCCACAGCTCCTCGTCTCCGAGCAAGAGGCAGTTCGTGTGCGTGGCCGGCGGGAGCGTCGGCGTGCGCAGCGGCACGACCACGATGCCGCGCTGGAACTCGATGCGCTCCACCACCCAGTCGTGCACCGGCAATCCCCAGGGAGCGCGAGACGGATCGTCCAAAAGCGGGAGCGCGGCGGGCAGGCCCAGGGCGAGCGCGCGCAGCGTGTGCCAGGCCGGGGGGTGGAGCAGAGCGGTGCCCTCTTCCCAGCGGCGCAGCGCGGTCTCGGGACGCACCCATTCGCCGTCGACCAGCTCGCCGGGCCACACCTCGGCCGTCTCGCCGGCGGGAAGGGCGGCGAGATAGAACCGCGCGTCGAATCGCACGGGCAACGCGGGCGGAGTCACCCAGCGGCCGGCAGGCGTGAAGGCGCGCGCGTCGATGCTCAGCCCGTGTGCCGCGAGGAAGTCGGCGAAGGCGCCTTCCTTCGCCCGCGGCAGCTCGCGCCGGACCAGCATCTCGCGCGCTGCGCGCCGCGCATCGGCCGGGACGCGGGCCGAGCCGGGAGCGAGCAGGACCCCGGTCTCCTCGAACAGCTCGCGCGCCGCGGCCGCGATGCAGGCCCCTTCCGAAGCGGGCAAGCCCTCGGCGTTCAGGAGCGGCAGCGCGGCATCGGCGACGTCCACCCGCCCGCCGGGAAAGGCGTAGAACCCACCCGCGAAGCGAAGCTGCTCGCCCCGCCGTACCCAGAACACCTCTAGACCGGAGGCCCCGGGCCGGTGGAGCACCACCGTCGCGGCGGGCCGCACCGCGGCCGGAGGTCCGCCTGCCATCCCGTCTCCCTTGCGCGTACTGGCGCTATCCGCTAATCCACCTGCCGCCATGTTCTACCTCGTTCCGCGCCCGAACCTGGATCGTCCGCGCCGGGGAAGCCCGCGGATGTTCAAGGTCGACTGGGTGGAGAAGTATTTCTCCCGAGTCCGTCCCTGGCACGTGGTCCTCATCTGGGGCCCCTACACGGCGTGGCTCCTCTCGCACGGAGCGCGAGATCCACGGCTGTCGCGCGCAGCGCTCCTCGGCATGTTCGCGCTGGGCGTGTTCGGGTGGACCTTCCTCGAGTACATCCTCCATCGCTGGGTCTTCCACTGGAAACCCGACGAGCGCGTCGAATGGCAACGCGATGCCTCGTGGCTCATCCACGGAATCCACCACGACTATCCCTACGACCCGGACCGCCTGGTGATGCCGCCTGCGGTCACGGCGATCATCGCGCTCCTCCTCTGGTTCCCGCTCGAGGCGGCGCTCGGGCCGCACCTCCACTACCCGTTCTTCGCGGGCCTCGTCGCGGGGTACGTCTGGTACGACCTGACGCATTACTACCTGCACCACGCGGTCCCCCGCACCGCGATCGGCAAATGGATGCGCAAGTACCACCTGGTGCATCACTTCCAGACGCCCGGCGTCCGCTACGGCATCACCTCGCCGCTCTGGGACCACGTCTTCGGGACGTATCCGCGCGACCGGTACCAGCGCGCCTCCGAGACCGAGATCGAGGCCGGGACATAGCTGCCGGATCCGGCGCCGCCGGTCCTTCCACGCCCTCGCCGGAGCGCGCCGTTCGGCGCATCTTGGCGATCGCGCTGCTCTCGTTCACCGCCTGCTGCGCCTCCGCGGAGCATCGCGTCCGGAGGAGCTTGGACGAACCGCCCGGCGAGCGCGAGATCGAGGCCCGCGCGCGGTTCGCCGAACCGGGTTGCAAGCCCGCGCTCTCCGCGTTCTTCCCCGGCCTCGGACAGCTCTCGTGCGGGCGGCCCGGCGAGGGTCGGGCCCTCGCGCTGCTCGGAGCGGCGGAGCTCGGCACGGCGATCGGGGCGGGCGCGGCGCGCGGGTTCTCCAGCGCCGCCGCGGAAGTGCCGCTGCTCGCCTACGCCGACCTGCTCACCGCCTCCGCGATCGACGTGGTGCTCGATGCGCAGCGCGCGGCGCGGTTGCCCTTCGTTCCGCAGGAGACGCTCCCCGAACTGCTGCGCTCGCCGTTCGAGCCGCGCGTCCTCGCCCGGCCGGCGGTGTGGGCCGGCGTCCTGGGCGCGCTCGCCGCGAGCCTGCTGCTCTCGCGCCTCGTGGACGGTCCGCTCGACACGCGCAATTTCGGGACCGAGCCCGTGCTGTTCGGCAGCCAGCTCCACGACGCCGTCGGATACCCCATCGCTGGCGCCATCGGCGCCGCGCTCTTCGCCCACGTCGCGGTAGCGGAGGAGACCGCGTTTCGGGGCGCGCTCCAGGGCGGATGGGCGCGCGCCACCGACGAGACGCGCGGCTGGGCGTACTCGTCCCTCGCGTTCGGCCTCTTGCATGCCGGCAACCTGCCGTTCATCGATGCGCGCGACCGGTTGAAGTACCTCTACGCGGGAGTGCCGTTCATCACCGCGCTGGGCGGCTATCTCGGCTGGACGTATCGCGATGCCGGATACGCGCTCTCCACGCCAGTCGCCATCCACTTCTGGTACGACTTCCTCGTCGAAGCGATCGATTTCCTCGCGGATCCGAAAAATTCTCCCCTTTCGATGCGGCTGGCCTTGGCGTTTTGAGCAAAGGCGCTGGTGCGCTCAGCGTTGCGCCCCGGCATCGTAGACCGCGCGGCCGCCGACCACGGTCAGCACCGGCTTCGCCTGCAGGATCTGCTCGGGCGGAATCGTGAGCAGGTCGCGCTCCCACACCACGAGGTCGGCGAGCATGCCCGGGTCGAGCGTTCCCTTCACCTCTTCCTGGAACTCGGCGTACGCGCTCGATGCGGTGTACAGCGAGAGGGCTTCCTCCATCGACAGGCGCTGCGAGGGCAGCCATCCTCCGGGGGGCGTCCCTGGCTTCTCGCGGCTCTGCCGGGTCACCGCGCTGTACAAGCCTTCCACCGGGTCGAGCGGCTCGACCGCGAAATCCGTCCCGAACGCGACGCGGGCGCCCGCGTCGAGCAGCTTTCGCCACGCATAAGCCCCTTCTTCGGCACGCGCGCGTCCGATCCGCTCTTCCGCCCAGCGCATGTCGCTCGTGGCGTGGGTTGGCTGCATGCTGGCGATTGCGCCCAGCCGCGCGAAGCGCGGGATGTCCGCCGCGTCCAGCACCTGCGCGTGCTCGATGCGGTGGCGCGCTCCCAGCCGCCCCGTGGCGGCGGCCGCCCGCTCGATCGCGTCGAGCACTTCGCGGTTGGCGGCGTCGCCGATCGCGTGCACGGCGACCTGCAGCCCGGCGCGGTCGGCGGCGAGGACCAGCGCCTCCAGCTCGGGACCGGCGATGCGCTGGATGCCGCGCGTCGACGGGTTGTCCGAGTACGGCTCCAGCATCCATGCCGTGCGCGAGCCGAGCGTACCGTCGGCGTATGCCTTGACCAGTCCGGTGCGGACCCAAGCGTCGCCGGAAGCGGCGCGCTCGCCTCGCTGCTCCAGCGCGCGCACCACCTCCATGGTGAGCGGCAGCCAGCCGTAGATGCGCACCGTGAGCCGGCCCGTGGCGCGCAGCGCGCGGTAGATGTCGAGGTCCGCCGGGGTGACTTCGCTCTGTACGCTGGTGACGCCGGTCCGCGCGGCCAGATCGAGCGCGGCGAGGATGCCCCGCCGCAGCTTGTCCGGACTGTCCGGAGGCACCGCGTCCGCGACCAGCTCCTTCGCGTTCTCCTTCAAGATGCCGGTGGGGACTCCCCGGGCGTCGCGTACGATCTCTCCGCCGGGCGGGTCAGGCGTGCGTTCGTCGATTCGCGCCAGATGCAGCGCGCGCGAATTGGCCCATCCGGTGTGGCCGTCCACCCTGCGCAGGTAGACCGGATGGCGCGGCGAGGCGCGGTCCAGCGTCTCGTTGGTCGGCCAACCGCCCGGCCCCAGCTCGGAGGGACGCAGCCGCGTCTGGTCCCAGCCGCGCCCGGTGATCCACTCTCCGGGCGCGGCCTTGTCCGCGGCGGCGCGCACGCGCGACTCGATCTCCCGCAGCGACGAGGCGCCGCGCAGGTCCACTTCCAGCATCGACAGGCCGCCGGCGCCCAGGTGGCAATGCGCGTCGTTCATGCCGGGCGTGACCAGCCGCCCTCGCAGATCGACGATGCGGGTCGGGGGACCGGCCATCCGTTCGGCCTCCTCTCCCAGCGCGGCGATCCGGTCCCCCCGGACCGCCACTGCGGTCGAGCGCTTGCCGGCGGCGACGAACACGGTGCCCCCGCGGAGCAGGAGATCGGCGGCCGGCGCCGGGCGTCCCGGCGAGGACGCGCAAGCCAGCGTCGCGAACGCGCAGAGCAGCGCACGGCGCGAGGCACGGGTGGCATTCCCAGGACGGGGCATGCGCGCAGTGTACTCAAATCCGCTACATTCCCGTGCGGTGCACATCCGCGATCCCATCCACGGCGCCATCGAGATCACCGCGGACGAGCGGGCGCTGGTGGATAGCCCGCAGTACCAGCGCCTGCGCAACGTGAAGCAGCTCGGCTTCGCCGACCTGGCGTTTCCCGGGGCGACGCACACCCGCTACGCGCACGGCCTGGGAGCGATGGCCGTGGCGACGCGCGTGTTCGACGCTCTGGCTCCGAAGCTCGAGCTGCTGAGCGCCGACCGCGAGCGGTTCCGCCAGACCCTGCGGCTGGCGGTGCTCTTCCACGACCTCGGCCACGCTCCGCTCTCGCACGCCACCGAGCGCATCATGCCCAAGGCGGCCGAGCTGCGCGTCCCGGAGTGGACCCAGGAAGGTCGGCGGCGCGCGCCCGGCAGGCAGGCCGACCACGAGGACTACACGCTCAAGCTCGTCCTCGATTCCGCCCTCGCGGCGGAGCTTCTCCGGCGCGGCATCGAGCCGCCCCACGTCGCCTCGCTGCTCTGCGGCCGCCCGCCTCCCGGCGGCAATCCCTTCCGCAGCGGCGGGCGCGATCTGCTCCCCATCCTCCGGCAGATCGTCAGCGGCGAGCTCGACGCGGATCGGATGGACTACCTGCAGCGCGATTCGTTCTTCACCGGCGTGAACTACGGGAAGTTCGACCTCGACTGGCTGGTGCAGAACCTCGAATCGGTGGAGCGCGACGGCCGCGTCCACCTCGCGCTCCAGCACCGCGCCGTGTTCGCCTTCGAGGATTTCCTCCTCTCGCGCTACCACATGTTCCTCTCGGTGTACTTCCACTATGCCTCCGTCGGGTACGAAGTGCTGCTCCAGCGTTACTGCGACACGAGCGGCGGCGAGTACCAGCTCCCCGCCGACGTGGACGAGTACCTGGAGCATGACGACGTGGCGCTGCTCGCGGCGCTGCGCGCGTCGAAGAATCCCTGGGCCCGCCGCATCGTGCGCAGGAACGGGTATCGCCTCCTGGTCGAGGTGGGCCCGTCGCTCGATGCCGGCGCGACCGCGCAGCTCGAACAGCAGCGTGCCCGGCTGGAGGAAGCCGGCGTCGATTCCTTCACCACCTTGTCCCGCGGCGTCCTCTCCACGTACGGAAGGGAAGCAACCCTGTACGTGCGGTCGCCCCGCGGCGAGGTGCCCATCGCCGAGTACACGCCGCTCTACGAACGGTACGCCGAGGCAGCCAATCTCGCCCGGCTCTACGCGCCCCCGGAGCGGTTCGAGGAGGCCCGGCGGGTGCTCGGTGTGTAGTCGAATGCACCCGCGGTGATAGGCGGCCGTCGGCGCGCAGGTGGGCGCACCGGCGGCGGTGTGGGCCTCCCGCGTGCGAGCGAGCGGATGGTAGAGTGCCCGCCGTGGAGGGGCTTCAAGAAAGGGTGCGGAAGCTCGGCGGCATCCTCGATGTCGCGAAGGCCCTGGTCGCCGAGCGCGATCTCGACCGCCTGCTCAAGCTGATCGTCCTGGCCGCGTCCCGCGTCGTGGAGGCGGATCGCTGCTCGCTGTTCCTCGTCGACCGCGAGCGCAACGAGCTGTGGAGCAAGGTCGCGCAGGGGGTCGGCACGCGCGAGATCCGGTTCCCCATGGGAAAAGGGATCGCCGGAACGGTGGCGCAGACCAACGTTCCGGTGAACATCCCCGAGGCATACGCCGATCCGCGGTTCAATGCCGGCGTCGACAAGGAGACCGGCTACCGCACCAAGAGCATCCTTTGCGTCCCGATGCGCTCGCTGGAAGGCGAGGTGGTGGGGGTCTTGCAGGCGCTCAACAAGCGCGGCGACGGCCCC
>JBJMQJ010000461.1:0-4078 GCA_045802765.1 Myxococcales bacterium | reverse complement strand
GGCGCGCGCTTCGTTCTCGGCGCGGACAGGGCCCGCGCCCATCTGGATGGCTGCTGCCTGGAACACCTGCACCTCCGGCCCTGTTATAAACCTGAACCGGCTCGCTGCCCGGCTTGACTGCTTCGGAGGGGTCTGCTACGGCGGCGGCTGACATTTTCGCTGTGCCCGCCCCGGGCGGGTTCGGGAAAGTGGGCGCAGTCTGCCCGCTTTTTTTGTTTTTGGAGGCGGAGTTCCAGGTGGGTCGCAAGGAGGAGATCGTCGAGAAGGTGCGCGCCATCGCAGCGCCGCTCGCCGCCGGCGAGGGGCTCGAGCTCGTCGACGTCGAGCTGGCCGGCGCCGGCGGCCGCACCACGTTGCGCCTGTACATCGACAGGGATGGCGGCGTCTCGCTCGACGACTGTTCCAGCGTGTCTCGCGCCGTGTCGGCGGCCCTCGACGTCGAGGACCCGATCCAGGGCGCGTACGATCTCGAAGTGTCCAGCCCCGGCCTCGACCGGCCGCTGCGTACTTCCGACCATTTCGAGAGATACGCGGGCGAGAAGGTGCGGGTGAAGGCCTATGGCCCCATCCCCGAGCTGGAGAACCGCAAGACGTTCGTGGGGATGCTCCGCGGCTTCGAGGACGGGCGCGCGCTGGTCGACGTGGACGGGAAGCTGTTCCCCATCCCCCTCGAGCAGATCGCCAAGGCCCACATCGAGCCGCGCCTCGATCACCTCGCCGCGTCGGAGGAGCACGAGCCGCAGGCGCGCCTCCAGATCGACGGCCGGTACGTCCTGACCAAGGGACGCGACGAGGTCCGCCGGGCGCTCAAGGACGCGCGCAGGTCAGACCGCGCGGAGGTCGCCGTCCGGCGGGAGGGCGAGTCGCTCACCGGGTTGTTCAGCTCGGGGCAGGCAGTGCTGTTCCTCACCGGCGGCGAGGGCGAGCCGGGGTTCAGCTCGCGAAACCCGAAATACACCGGTAGCCCCGACGCGCGCCTGACCTTCACGCTGGTCAATGGCCGCGACGACGAGTACCCCGCCTCCTGGGCCGTGCCCGGCGAGGACGCGACCGGCGCTCTGGAGCACTACTTCTTCACCGGCCAGCGCCCCTCCTTCATCCACTGGCACGACGAGTCCGGCACCACCCACAACTGAAAACCATACGGAGCAGAACCATGGCAGCCCCCGCGCAGCAGATCGTCCCGACTCTCAACCTGAACATGATCCTCGACCAGGTGGCGAAGGACAAAGGCATCGATCGCACCGTCCTGGTGGACACCCTGCAGAACGCCATCGCGCAGGCGGCCAAGAAGCACTTCGGCCCCGACCGCGCCATCGAGGCGACCTACAACGAGGAGAAGGGCGTGGTGGAGGTCTTCCAGACGCTCACGGTGGTGCCGCGCGTCGAGGTGGAGGACCCGATCAAGTCGGTCAACCAGATCTCGCTCGACGACGCCGGGAAGAAGGGCATCGAGGCCGAGGTCGGCGACGAGCTGCTCTTCCAGATCTTCTACCGGCCCGAGGACGAGGAGGAGGCGCGGGTCCAGGACGAGCGCTACGGCGACATCCTGCACCTCAAGACGTACCGGAAGTCGTTCGGGCGCATCGCCGCGCAGACCGCCAAGCAGGTCATCATCCAGCGCACCCGCGATGCCGAGCGGGAGAACGTCTACAACGACTACAAGGACCGCAAGGGGGAGATCGTCAGCGGCATCGTCCTGCGGTTCGAGCGCGGCAACATCATCGTCAACCTGGGGCGCGCCGAGGCGGTGCTGCCCGTGCGCGAGCAGACACCCCGCGAGAGCTACCGCGCCGGCGACCGGGTGCAGGCCTTCGTGCTCGACGTCCTGCGCGAGTCGAAGGGCCCGCAGATCATTCTCTCCCGCGCCTCACCCGAGCTGGTGCGCAAGCTGTTCGAGATGGAGGTGCCCGAGATCGCTGAAGGCGTGGTCGTGATCGAGGCGGTGGCCCGCGAGCCGGGCGGCCGGACCAAGATCGCGGTGGCCTCGCGCGACGGCGACGTCGACCCGGTCGGGGCGTGCGTGGGCATGAAGGGAAGCCGCGTGCAGGCGGTGGTGCAGGAGCTGCGCGGCGAGAAGATCGACATCGTCCCCTGGGACGAGGATCCGGCGCGCTTCGTGGTCAACGCGCTGCAGCCCGCGGAGGTGACCCGCGTCCTGCTCGACGAGCAGAACAAGGCGATGGAGATCATCGTCCCTGACGACCAGCTCTCGCTGGCCATCGGCCGGCGCGGGCAGAACGTGCGCCTCGCCGCGCAGCTCACCGGCTGGAAGCTGGACATCAACAGCGAGAGCCGCGTGAAGGAGCTGCGCGAGTTCGCCCAGCGGAGCCTCACCGCCATCGGGTTGCCCGAGCAGACGGTCGAGCTGCTCTACGCGCACGGGTTCCGCAGCGCCAAGGACTTCGCCAATGCGTCGACCGAGGTGCTGCTCCAGATGCCCGGGATCACTGCGGACAACGTGGAGCGCTACCTCGCCGCCGCCCGCGACCAGATCGGCAAGGACGAAGAGGAGCTGGCCCGGATGGACCGCGAGCGCGAGGAGGCCCGCCTGGCCGAGGCCCGCCGCCACCCGAGCGAGCTGACGCAGGCCGAGCGCCTCCTGCGCGTCCGCGGCATCTCCGAGAGGAACATCGAACAGATGGCGAACGCCGGCTACAAGACCGTGGAGGACATCCACAACGAGCCCGACGTGGTGAAGTTCGGCGAGACCACCGGCCTCGGGGTGAAGAAGGGACGGCAGGTGAAGACGGCCGTGGAGCACTACCTGCAGGAGGAGGCGCGCCTCAAGGCCGACCTCGACGCGAAGCGCGCCGCCGAGAGTGGTGCGCCCGCGGCGCAAGGCGGTTAAAACCGGTGGTCCGCGGGAGGCGGGCGGGCCGCATCCGCCCCAGCTCCGAAGGCCCGCAGCGGCGGTGCGTCGGGTGCAGGGTGGTGCGGTCCCAGCGCGAGCTCCTGCGGTTGTCGGTCCGGGAGGGAGAGATGGTCCCCGGACCTGGACCGGGTCGCGGCTGCTATGTGTGCCGCGATCCGGAGTGCGCGAAGAAGGCGGTCCAGGGACGCCGGATCGCGCGAGCTTTGCGAGGGCGGGCCCCGGAGCCGGCGTTGGAACGGCTGCTCGGCTGGCTCGCTTGACGGTGAGAGTCAGGGCAGACTAAAGAGGCAGGCCCCTCGGTGGCCCCCGGGGGGCCCCCCACAGGGCAGGCGAAGGGAACGATGGCGAAGAAGCGCGTGTACGAGCTCGCGAAGGACCTCGGCCTCTCCAACAAGGAGATGGTCGACTGGCTCAAGGCGCACGAATACGACGTCAAGAGCCACTCCTCGTCCTTGGAAGACGATCAGGCCCAGGCCGTGACGGAGAGGTTCCGTGGCGAGCGTTCTCCCAAGGCCGCGGCACCCAAGCCGCCGGCGAGCGGTGTCGTGCTGCGCCGCAAGAAGGCCGACACGCTCGGTCCCGACGGGCAGCCCATCGGAGAGCATGCCGAGCCGCCGCCTCCCCCGCCGCCCCCCGTCATCGAGGTGCGCGCCGAACCCCCGCCGCAGCCGCCGCCGCCCCCGCCCGCGGTCCGTCCCGAGGTGGCGCGAGCTCCCGAGCCTGTCGTCGCTCCGCCGCCCGTTGCCGCGGCTCCACCGCCGCAGGCCGTCGCGCCGGCTCCCGAGCCGGAGAAGAAGCCCGAGCCCGCGGTCGCCGCGGCGCAAGTGTCCGTCCCTCCTCCCCCCGCCCCCCCGGTCCGCCCAGAGCCCGTGAAGCCAGCCCAGCAGAGCCACGTCTCCAATGTCCCCGCCGGCGTCCCGAAAGTGGCGGCCAAGCCCGCTCCGCCTCCTCCGCCGCGCGTCGCCGCGCGCGCTCCCGGGGCGCAGCCCAGCGGTCCCATCATCCGCGGTCCGGGCGGCACGCAGTCGGTGCAGGTAGCGGATCCGGCCGGGGCACGCCCCACCGCGACGCGCGCGGTGGTGCTGTCGCGCCCGCTCATCCCCATCGCCCGGCCGCCTCCGCGGCCCGGCCCCGGCGGCGGCGGCTTCCGTCCCCGCCCGGTCGGCGAGGTCCGCGAGCTGGCGGTGGTGTCCGGGGGTCCCG
>JBJMQJ010000460.1:0-9453 GCA_045802765.1 Myxococcales bacterium | reverse complement strand
CGCGTTCTTGATGAACGAGATGGTGGGGATGAAGACGGCCGGCATGTGCACCACGATGGGGCACAGCACCATCCCGATGAGCCCCATGTCGTGGTAGAGCGGCAGCCACGAGACGGTCACGTCGCCCGGCCGCCATTGCAGACCGTCGTGCAGGATGGCCTTCGAATTCGCTTTGAGGTTCCCGTGCGTCACCATGACGCCCTTGGGCGCCGAGGTGCTGCCGGAGGTGAACTGGAGGAACGCGACGTCCTCGTCCGCCGGGTAGGGCGGCGGATCGACGAGCGCGACGTCGGCGCGCAGCTCGGAGGTCAAGATGACGCGCTCGAGCGTCGTGACTTTGCCGACCGCGGACCACAGCACTTTGCCGACGCGCTCGCTCGTCACCAGCGCCTTGGGCCGCGCCACGTTCAGGATACCGACCAGCGCGTCCATGAATGCGTCCAGCTTCCCCAGCGAGACGGGCGGGTAGAGCGGCACGGGGACGACGCCGAGCCACAGCGCGGCGAGGAAGGTGGGGATGAAATCCTCGCCCTCGGGGATGACCAGCGCCAACCGGTCTCCCTTCGCGAGGCCCATGGCGCGCAGGTGGCTCGCACGCCGGAGCGCATCGAGGCGCAGCTCGTCGAACGAGAGGGTGAGGTCGGCGCCGGGCCCGCGGGCTCCGACGAAGGTGAATCCCCGATCCGTGATGCCGCGCGCGGCGTCGAGCGCCTGGACGACTCCGATCATATGGGCGCGTCGTGTAAGGGTTCAGGCAACCTGCGTCAAGCGTCGCGGCGCCAGGACTCCCACGCTCAGCAGACCGGCCACGAACCCGCCGATGTGCGCCCACCACGCCACGCCGCCCAGCATCTGGTCCTGGCCGAACGATGCAACGCCCGACAAAAGCTGCATGGCGAACCAGATGACCAGGTACGCGACCGCCGGGATCCGCACGATCCACGGGAAGATGAAGATCGGGACGAGAGTCACCACCCGGCTGCGCGGGAACGAGATCAGATAGGCGCCCAGCACGCCCGCGATGGCGCCCGAGGCTCCGACGGTCGGCACCGTCGAATCGGGCGAGAGCGCCACCTGGGTGAGCGCCGCCACCAGCCCGCAGCCCACATAGAAGAAGAGGAAACGCCCGTGCCCGAGGCGATCTTCGACGTTGTCGCCGAAGATCCACAGGTAGAGCATGTTGCCGATCAGATGTAGCCACCCACCGTGCCAGAACATGCTGGTGAAGAGCGGCACGAACCGCGCGGGGTCCAGCGGGCTGCCGAACTGCTCACCCCAGTGCACGAACGCGTACGGCGTCAGGCCGTAGTGCTGGATGAGCTGCGGCAGGTAGGGGCCGAGGGCGGTCTCGTGGAGGAAGACCAGCACGTTGACCGCGATGAGGCCCACGGTCACCAGCGGCGCCGTGCGCGAGGGGATCGTATCCCGCAGCGGGATCACGGAAAGGTTGTAAGCGGTCGCGCGCCCGGCCGCCAGCGGGGGCCCCGGTCGAGCAGCTTGACGAGGACCACCCCGGCCACGAACCCGCCGGCGTGGGCGAAGAACGCCACGCCCCCCGACTGCTGCGCGCCGAGCGAGGCCACGCCGCTGAGCAGCTGCAGCGCGAACCACAGCCCGAGCCAGACGACGGCCGGAATCCGGATGATGCCCAGGAAGATGGGCACCCACGTGTACACGGACGCACGCGGGTAGAGGACGATGTACGCGCCCAGCACCGCGGCGATGGCGCCCGAAGCGCCCAGCATGGGAATGCGGGAATCCGGTGCGATGGCGACCTGCGCGAGCGCCGCGGCGGCTCCGCCCGCAACGTACAAGAGAAGGTAGCGGCCGTGCCCCAGCCGGTCCTCGACGTTGTCCCCGAAGATCCACAGATAGAGCATGTTGCCGAGCAGGTGCAGCCAGCCGCCGTGCAGGAACATCGCGGTGAGCACCGTGAGCGCGTTCGCGGCGGGGTCGGCGGTGAACTGGGCGGGCACCAGCGTCCACGGCAGCACGTCGGCGCCCGACAGCTCCCAGAGGAACGCGAGGACGTTGGCGCCGATGACGAGGTACGTGACGGTGGGGCGGGTCGCGGAGGGAATGTCGTCGCGAAGCGGGAGCATCGGACCACAAGCTTATGCATCGCCCGCGCCGCCGCCCTCTGGTAGACGATGCCCTGATGCCGGCGACGCTCCTGCGAGGGGGGACCATCCTCGCCATGGACGCCGGGCGCCGCATCCTCCGGGCTGACCTGCTCGTCGAGGACGGTTGCATCGCCCGCATCGGCAAGGGGATACGCGCGCCGCGGGGCGTGGGGGTGATCGATTGCGCGGGGAAGGCGGTGTTGCCCGGGCTGGTGCAGGCGCACGTGCATCTCTGCCAGGCGCTGTTCCGCAACCATGCCGACGGCCTCGAGCTGCTCGACTGGCTCGAGCAGCGGATCTGGCCCTACGAGGCCGCGCACGATGCGCGCAGCCTGCGCTTCTCCGCCCGGCTGGGCATCGCCGAGCTGGTCCTCTCGGGTACGACGTGCGTGCTGGACATGGCGACGGTGCGGCACACTGAGGAAGTGCTCCGCGCGGCCGAGGAGAGCGGCATCCGCTACACGGGCGGCAAATGCCTGATGGATGGCGCCAGCTCGCCGCCAGCGCTGCGCGAGGACACCGCCGCGGCGCTGGACGAGGCGGAGCGGCTCGGGACGCGCTGGCACGGGGTTGCGCGAGGGCGCATCCGCTGGGCGCTCTGTCCCCGATTCGTCCTCTCTTGCACCGACGAGATGCTGCGCGGCGTGCGGGAGCTGTCGTCGCGCCACGGCTGGCTGGTGCACACTCACTCGAGCGAGAACCGCGCCGAGGTGGAAGAGGTGCGCGCGCGGACGGGCAAAGACAACGTCGAGCACCTCGCGCGGCTCGGGCTGGGCGGAGCGGGCGTGGTGCTCGCCCACTGCGTTCACGTCACGGCGCGCGAAGGGCGTCTGATGGCCCGCTCCGGCACGAGCGCCGTGCACTGCCCCGGCGCGAACTTGAAACTGGCCAGCGGGATCGCGCCCGTGCCGCGGCTGCTCTCCCAGGGAGTGAACGTCGCGCTCGGCGCCGACGGAGCGCCATGCAACAACTCTCTCGACGTCTTCCACGAGATGCGCCTCGCGGCCACGTTGCACCTGCCCGGATTCGGTGCGCGCGCGATGCCGGCGGCGGAGGTGCTCGCCATGGCGACCATCCGCGGCGCGCGGGCGCTCGGGCTGGAGCGGCAGATCGGATCGCTCGAGGTCGGAAAGCGCGCCGACGTGACCGTGGTCGATCTCCGCACCGCGCACGCCAGCCCCGCCGGCGACGACCTGCACGGCACGGTCGTCTACTCGGCGCGGGCGAGCGACGTGACCGACGTGCTGGTCGACGGGCGCGCCGTGGTGCGCGAACGCAGGCTGCTCACGCTCGACGCCGGAGCTCTCGCCCGCGCCGCGCCTGCCGAGGTGGCGCGCGTTCTCCGCCGCGTCAGGACGCCTCGACCGCGTCCGCGAGCGCGGCGAGGTCCGGCACGGTGATGTCCGCGGGGCCGGGCCGGGAGTGCGGCCGGCGCACGAACACGCAGGTGAGGCCCAGCTCCCGCGCGGTGCGCAAATCGTAGTCCGCGTACGCGGACACGTGCCACCAGGAGCGATCGAACGCCGTCCCCAGCTTGCGCGAGGCCGCTTCCCAGATCTTGCGATCCGGCTTGTACGCCCGCACTTCCTCGGCGCAGATCCACGCATCGAGGCGGAACCCGAGCTGCGCTTGCACCTGCTCACCGTGCGCGCGATCGCTGTTGGTGGTCGCTGCGAGCTTCGCGGTGCGCCGCATGCGCCGGAGCGCCTCGCGCGAGTCGGGGAAGAGCGGCCAGGTGCCCGCCTCGACGCCCATGCGCGCGGCGCTCACCACGTCGATCCCGCGCACGCGCACCAGGCTCTCCGCCACGATCTCGGCATAGCCGCGGAACCGCCCTTGCTCCAGCTCTCCCTGGACGTCCACCAACCGATCGAAGTCGCGGTCGCCCAGGCCGGCTCGCCAGTCGATGACGGTGCCGAAGATATCGAACGTGAGCAGGGCCGGCTTCATGGGGCTGGATTGACACGCCTCGCCCGCTCTGGCAACGGGAAGGCGCGATGCAGGAGATGAAGTTCTGCCCGAGTTGCGCGGCTCCGCTTCGCCCCCAGACGACGGAGGGACGCGACCGCCTGCAGTGCTCCAGCGAGTCGTGCGACTACGTGTTCTACGACAACCCGGTCCCGGTGGTGGCCGCGCTGGTCGAGCACGGGCAGACGGTGCTGCTCGTCCGCGGCAAGGGATGGCCGGAGAAATGGTACGGGCTGGTCACCGGCTTCCTGGAGAAAGGGGAGTCTCCCGAGGAAGGCGTGCTGCGCGAAGTGCGCGAGGAGCTCGGCCTGCGCGGAGAAGTGATGTCCTTCATCGGCGCCTACCCCTTCGCGGAGATGAACCAGATCATCCTCGCCTACCACGTGCGCGCGCACGGCGAGATCGCCATGGGCGAGGAGCTGGCCGGCGTGAAGGCGGTCCCGCCCGACAAGCTGCGTCCGTGGCCGCTGGGCACCGGCCACGCCGTCCGCGACTGGCTGGAGCGGCGCGCGCAGGAACCCGGGACGGTGGCCTAGCGTTGCGCTCGGCGAGATCGTGCACTCCGCGTTCGAGGACGAACCAGCGTCGGTCTCCTTTGCTTTCCGGGGGTGAGTCGGGCGCGACGACGAGGTCCCGCGACACCGTCAGGATCTCGTTGACGCATCGCGTCCCGCCCCGGGACGGGACGCACCGCGTCATCAGGGTGCGGGACGGGCGCCCTGCGGGGCGGGGTCAGCACGTGGTTCAGCCGGCTGAACCAAATGTCCACGACTGAACTCGCCCCGGAGCCACCGGAGCTCGAAAGCCACCCTCGAAGGCAACGGAGACGATTCTCATTCATGGGGTCAGCGCCTCCGTCACGAGCGCCTTCGCATCGACTGGAAATACTACCAATACGTTTCGGTCGTGCTCTCCCTGGAACTCCCGCAATGGCTCCGCCCCAAAGATAAACGTCATGAGAACCGCGCTTGCAGCCGCGCCTTCGCGGCGGGCCACTCCGACGCGAGCAGGGAGTAGGTCGCGGTGTCGCGCACGCCGCCGTCCGAGGCGGGAACGTGCGCGCGCAGGATGCCGTCGAGCTTCGCGCCGAGGCGCTCGATGGCCGCTCGCGAGCGCGCGTTGCGCGCGTCGGTGCGGAGGTTCACCCGCAGGACGCGCCAGGACTCGAAGGCGTGGGTGAGCATCAAGAGCTTCGCCTCGGTGTTCACCGGCGTGCGCTGCGCGTCCGCTGCGAGCCAGGTCCAGCCGATCTCGACCGCGTCCGGAGGCTGCGGCGGGCCGCGCGCCCCTTCGGGGCAGCGAAAGTACTCGAAGTTGAAGAAGCGCGTCGAACCGATCGCGCGGCCGGTGGCGCGCTGGATGGTGGCGAACGGCACCGCTGCCCCGGAAGCGCGCAGCGCAAGCGCCTCCTCGACGTAGCGGAGCATGGCCGCTTCGCCTTCGGGCACCCAGGTGAATGCGTACGTCTCGCGCGCGCCCGAGGCGGCCGCCGTCAGCGCCGGGACGTGCCGGAGCTCGAGCGGCTCGAGACGGACGTGCGCGCCTTCGAAGCCAAGGGCGGGGAACACGCTATTCCTCCACCGGCTCGACGCTGCCGCGCGGCGAGCTTCCGTCGACTTCCTGCGCCCGGTGCGAGGCGGCGCTGAACGCTTCCCACACGGCGGCGCGCAGGCCGGGCGGGCGGGGAGGGAAGGGCCCTTCCATCGCGTCGATCCCCGGCTCGCGCGCCCACGCGGACCACAGGGCGAAGCAGGCGAGTCCCGCCGAGGTGAGGAGCGTGGCGACGCGCGCGCCGTACCAGTGCGCCAGCATCCCGCCCACCAGGTGCCCGAGCGGAAGCGCTCCGGTGTTCGCCAGCGCGAGCACGCTCATGGCGCGGCCCCGGAGCTGGTCGGGCACCAGGAGCTGCATCGCCGTGTTCGACGAAGCGAGCGACCAGACCCAGAAGACGCCGCCGATCGTGAGCGCCACGCCCGAGAGGGCGAAGCTGCTCGAGCTGGCGTAGAGCATCGCGCAGAGCGCGAAGCCGAGCATCGAGAGCGGGATGAGATGGTGGCGCGGGTAGGCCGCCGGCAGACGCGCCAGCGTCAGGGCCCCGGCGATGGCCCCCGCGCCGAGGCAGGAGAGCAGCGCGCCGTAACCGTGCGCGCCCACGCGCAACAGCTCGTCCGCATAGACCGGCAACAGCCCCTGCACCGGCGCGGCGAGCAGGGCGAACATGAAGAGGCCGAGCAGGATGCGACGCGGCCCTGGCTGCCGCAGCGCCCAGGAGACCGCCTCGCGCACCCCGCCCTGCTTCTGCAGCACGCCCGCGCTCGTGGGCGCGTCGCGGAGCGGTTGAGCCGGCGCGCGGACCAGCGCCAGCACGACCATGATGCCGAGGAAGCTCAAGACGTTGATGTCGAAGACCGCCGCCGCGCCAGCCGCGGTGAGCAGGGCGCCTGCGATCATCGGGCCGAGGAGCCGCGCGCCATTGAACTGGGCGGAGTTCAACGCGATCGCCGGAGGCAGCTCGTCGCGGGGCACCAGGGCGGGCACGAGCGCCTGCCAGGCGGGCATCACCGCGGCCCACGACGCGCCTTCCAGGAAGGCGAGGGTGATGATCACCGCCGGCGTCGCGTACCCGAGGTGCGTGAGCACCGCGAGCACCGCGGCCATGATCATCATCGCGGCCTGACCGATGAGCAGCAGCTTGCGCCGATCGTGCCGATCGGCGAGCGCGCCCGCGGGCAGCGCCAGCAAGGCGACCGGGATGAACTCGGCCGCGGAGAGCAGCTCCACCAGGAACGGCGACTGGGTCTGCTTCTGCACGAGCCACGCCTGCGCGACGGTCTCCATCCAGTTGCCGACGTTGCTGGTCAAGGAGCCCAGCCAGATCCAGCGGAACGCGGCGTGCCGCAGCACGGCGAACGGGCCGCCCGCCCGCTGAGGATGAGTCCGGAGCGCAGTCACGGCGCGGTGTTCTAGCAGGGATTACTTCGACAGATCGCTGTACAGACGGCCCTCCGCGGCGGCGACTTCCGCGCGCCGGATGTCCACGTTCGCTCGCGCCTGCGCGGCGCCGCTCTGCGCCTGGAACAGGGTCTGGTCGGCGACCTGCACGTCGAGCGACGTCGCGACGCCAGCGCGCGCGGACACGTCGATCTGCTCCTGCGCGCGCTTCGCCACCCGCGCCTGGGCGTCGGCCTGCTCGAGCACCGCCCGCGACGCCACCAGATTCGCGCGGGCGCCTTGCCAGCTCGCCTTGGCGCGCGCCCTCGTCGAGGCCAGGTTGGCCATGGCCTGCTGCAGCCTGGCCTGGTCGTCGTGCTTCTGCGCGTAGCGGACTCCGCGGTCGTAGAGCGGCACGCTGACGTTGAGGATGAGATCGTAGCTCGTGTTCGTCCCCGCGAAACCCGTGTTCGAGTTGTAGTTTCCCTTCGCCACGCCGGCGACCGTCGGAAGCCAGAGGAAGTTGTCGTACGTCACCGACTTGTCCGCTCCGGCCACCTGCGCGATCGCGCTGCGGACCGTGAAGGTCCGCTCCCACGGCTGCGTGCCTTCGTCGGCGGGTTGCCCGAGCGCCTGGTCGCCGCCACCCTGGCCCAGCGGGAGCGGCGCGACCGGCTCGCCCAGCAGCGCTTCGAGGAGGGGCAGCAAGGACTCGCGCTGGCCGGTGAGGCCCGCGATCTGGGCTCGCGCCGCGGCCGTGTCGCTCTGCGCGCGGAGCAGGCTGATCTCCACCGCGGTGCCCGCGGCGATCTGCGCCTTCGCGTCCTCTTCCCGGCGCACCGCCACCTTCTCCGCGTCCCGCGCGGCCCCGAGCAGCCCGTCGATTCCCTGCAGCGACAGGTAGGTGCGCGCCACGTTGAGGAGGACCTGCTCGCGGGCCTCGTCCGCGCCGCGATCGGCCGCCTCCGCGAAGCTGCTGGCGATGCCCGGCAGGAAGAGCCCCTGCGGCGTCAGCAAAGGCTGACTGATCTGCAGCGTCCCGTAGCGCGAGTTCGGCGCCACGATGGTGACCGGCTGCAGGCTCGCGGCCGCGGCTGGCGGGGCGCCGAGCGCGGTGGCAAGCGGCCGCGGATCGAAGACCTGCGGCGCGCTGGTGTGATCGAAGGTGCCCGTCGCGCTGAGGTCCGGCTTCCAAGCCGTGTAGGCGCGCTCGATGCCCACGCGCGCAATGGCTGCCTGCGCGCGCGCCGCGGCCACGTCGGGGCCCTGCCGGGCGGCAAGCTGCAGCGCCTCGCGGAGCGGGACCTGCTTGCGAGGCGGCTCGGCCGCTGCCGCGGTGGAAAGGAGGACAAACCACGCCGCTGCCACGCCACGCACGCGCATGCTGTCTACCCGTTGGCTGCCTTCGCCGGGACCTCCTCGGCGACGGTCGGATGGAGAGGGACCGCGCCGATGCCGCGGCGGCGGAGGCGCGAGACGATCGGGCGGAGCTGCAGCTTCTCGATGCCCGCGAAGATGACCGGCACCACCAGCAGGGTGAGCGCCGTCGAGGTGATGACCCCGCCGATGACCGCGATCGCCATGGGCGAGCGGAATTCGCTCCCGGTCCCGGTCCCGATCGCGGTCGGCACCATGCCGATGGCCATCGCGAAGCTGGTCATGAGGATCGGGCGCAGCCGCCGCGGTCCGGCCTTGAGCAGCGCCACGTCCACCGCATCGCCCTCGCGGATGTGTTGCAGGGCGCCGTCCACCAGGAGGATGGCGTTCTTGGTGACGAGGCCCATGAGCAGGATGACGCCGATCATCGCTCCCAGCGAGAGGTTCTTTCCGGCGAGCAGCAGGCCCAGGCGCGCCCCGACGAGCGCCAGCGGCAGGGAGACCATGATGGTGAACGGATGCTTGAGAGACTCGAATTGCGAGGCGAGCACCATGAAGATGAAGACGAAGGCGAGCGCGAAGGCGGCGCCGAACGCGTCGTTCTGCTCGTCCAGCGACTTGATCTGCCCGTCCCAGTACACCTGGTAGCCCGGCTTGAACGCGTGCGCGCCGACCTCCTTCTTCAGCCTGGTGGCGATGTCGCCGAGCGCCGCGCCGGCCGAGAGGTTCGCCATCACCGCCACCTGCCGCTCGCGATTCTCGTGCTCGATCACGGACGGGCCATCTTGCAACGCGACCTGCGCGACGTCCTCGAGCTGCCGCACGCCGCGCGCCGTGAAGAGGTCCATGCGGCGGACGTTGTCGGGCGAGCGGCGATCGCGCTCGCTGAGCCGCACGCGGATATCGGTCTCGTCCTTGCCTTCGCGCAACTTGGCCGGGACCTCGCCGTCGATGGCCAGGCGGAGCTGGGTCGCGATCTGTCCGGCGGAGAGACCGAGGTCCATGGCGCGGGTCCGGTCGACGGCGATGGCCAGCTCGGGCTTGGCCGGGTTGG
>JBJMQJ010000459.1:0-9421 GCA_045802765.1 Myxococcales bacterium | reverse complement strand
AGGGCGATCGACTTCACCCTCTCGCGCGCGTCGAGGTGGTCGGGATCGCCGGCGAGGATCCGGCGCAGATGCCCTTGGGCTTTGTCGTGGAGCCCGTACTTGATGTAGACGTCCGTCTCCTTGAGCAGCTTGGGAATGCTGCTCGAGCTCGGCGGCTCGGCGACGCGGGCCGGAGGCGGCGGTTTGAGCGGTGCGCTGGACAGCTGCGCGTGCCGGGTCGTCGCTCCAGCACCTTGCGCGACCGGCGCCGTGCGTGGCTTGGGAGCGATCGGGGGAGCGGGACGAGCCGTGGCCGGAGCAGGACGGATCGACGCGACCGATTGCAGGCCCGCCCTGATGTCGGCGTCGTCGGGCGCCAGCTCCGCGGCCTGCGCGTAGGTCCTGCGCGCCTCGTCGGCGCGGCCGGAATCGGCGTGCACCCTGCCCAGCTCCTTCAGCACCGAGACGGTCTTGGAGGTCTGCCCGAGGTCCTGAAAGGCCTTGGCCAGCATCTGCAGCGTATTCAGGTCGCGCGGATTGGCCTTGAAGCAGATCTGCAGCTTGGACAGGGCGCGCTTCGAGTCGCCGCGGGAGAGGAAGTGCTCGGCCAGCTCGCGCGCCAAGGCGGTGTCCGACTGGTCGAGATGGCTGATGCGCTCCGCCACGCGGAGGTAGTCGTCGGTGCGGCCGTTGCGCTGCAGGTACTGCGCCGCGCGACGCAGCTCGGCGACCGCCTCGACGGGATTTTCCTGCCGCGCGTACTGCTCGCCCAGCCGGATGCGCGAGGCGATGTTGTCCGGATCGAGGTCGACCAGCTTCTTCAAGGCATCGAGGCTCGCCTTGTGGTCGCCGGTCTTCTCGTGGTGCGCCGCGACCGTCTGCCACTCCTTGGTCGCGTCGCCGATGAGGCCCAGCTGCTGGTACAGCTCGGCGAGGCGGACGTTCACCTCCACCCGCTCGACGACCTTGAGCACCTGCTTGTAGAGCGCGACGGCCTTCAGGTAGAAGCCCTGCGCCGCGTAGGTGCGCGCCACCTTTTCGAAGCAGTCCGCCGCCTCGGACTGCTTTTTCATCTTCTGGTAAAGCTCCGCCAGCTTCTGGAGGACGCGGACGTCGTCCGGGTCCACTTCCAGGACGCGTTGGTATTCCTTGACGGCCTTCTCGAACTGACCTTTGACGATCAGCTTGGAAGCCGACTCGATGACCTTGCTCTTGTCCATCGGTCCGGGACGGCTCCCAGTCTCGCTCTCGAACGGGCGGCGGAATTCCAGCGTAACGTGCTCCGACGGTACATTCAAGGCCGCTCCGCGCTTGGGAAAAACGCTGATCCGCCTACCCCGCGCGGCACACAACGGAGCACGTGTCGCCGCGCCGCGTCCAGACATGTCGGGCGGTGTCGGTAATTGGTGGTCAGTGTGGTCAATTACTCACAGGTAATTTTCCGTTACCCGGAGGGCGGAGCGGCTTCCGCCAGGAGTCGCTCGACGGTGCGCGTGTCGTAACGACCTTGCACGAACGGTTCGAACTGCAACAGCCGTTTGTGGAAGGGGATGTTGGTCTTGATTCCCTCCACCACGTATTCCTGCAGCGCCCTACGCGCCCTCATGATCGCGGCCGGCCGCGAGTCGGCGGTGACGATCATCTTCGCCACCATCGAATCGTAGAACGGCAGCACGCGGTACTGTTCGTAGGCGACGGAGTCGACGCGCACGCCCAGGCCGCCCGGGGCGTGGTAGGCGGTGATGACGCCCGGCGAGGGCGCGAAGGTGACCGGGTCCTCGGCGTTGATGCGCAGCTCGATGGCGTGGCCGCGCAGCGCGATGCTCTTCTGCGAGCGTCCGAGCTCCTCGCCCGCCGCGAGGCGGATCTGCTCCTTGAGGAGGTCGATTCCCGTCACGGATTCGGTGACGGGGTGCTCCACCTGGATGCGCGTGTTCATCTCCATGAAGAAGAACTCGCCGCGCTCGTCGAGGAGGAACTCGATGGTGCCCACGTTGTTGTAGCGGACCTTCTTCATCGCCTCGACCGCGACGCGGCCCATCCGCTCGCGCAGCCTCTCGTTGAGCGCGGGCGAGGGCGACTCCTCGAGCATCTTCTGGTGGCGCCGCTGCACGCTGCACTCGCGTTCGCCGAAGTGGATCACGTCCCCGTGCTCGTCCGCGACGATCTGGATCTCGATGTGCCGCGGGCGCTCGACGTACCGCTCGACGTACATGTCGCCGTTGCCGAACGCGGCCAGCGCCTCCGCCGAGGCGGTCCGGTACATCTGCGCCAGCTGCTCCCGCTCGCGGACGATCTTCATCCCGCGCCCGCCGCCGCCCGATGCGGCCTTGAGAATCACCGGGAAGCCGACCTTCTCCGCCAGCCGGGCCAGCTCGCGCTCGTCCCGCACCACGCCCTCGGAGCCCGGGAGCTGCGGCAGCCCCGCCTCCTTCATCGCCTCCTTGGCGCGGATCTTGTTGCCCATCATCCGGATCATCTCCGGCCGCGGGCCGATCCACCCCAGGCCGGAGTGCTGCACCATTTCGGCGAACTCGGCGTTTTCGCTCAGGAATCCGTAGCCCGGATGGATCGCGTCGGCGCCCGACACCTCGGCGGCGGAGAGGATCGCCGGGATGTTCAAGTAGCTTTCCTTGGAGGGCGGCGGGCCGATGCAGAGCGACTCGTCGGCGAACTTCACGTGCAGCGAGTTCGCGTCGGCCGTGGAGTGGACAGCAACCGTCTCGATGCCGAGCTCGCGCGCCGCGCGGATGATGCGCAGCGCGATCTCCGCCCGGTTCGCGATGAGGATCTTGTGGAACATCTCGCCGGCCGCCGATCGTCAGACGGGTTCGAAGCGGAACAGGGCTTCTCCGTACTCGACCGGGCTGCCGTTCTGGATGAGCGCGTCGACCAGACGCCCGGCCTGCTCCGCCTCGATCTCGTTCATCAGCTTCATCGCCTCGACGATGCAGAGCACCTGCCCCTTCTTCACCACCTGGCCGACCTCGACGAAGGGCGGGTTGTCGGGCGAGGCGGAGCGATAGAAGGTGCCCACGAACGGCGAGTTCACCGTGAACGTGTTGTCCCGGGCAGCGGGAGCGGCGGCGGGGGATGCCGCGGCCGCGGCGGGCGGCACCGGCGTCACCTGCGGCGGGGTCGGCAGCGCGGCCGGCGCGGGCTGTCCCTGCGAAACGGCATGGAGCGCGGTGACCGGCGCCGGGGGATGCCCCATCCGGAGGGTCAGCCTCTCCTGCCCGTTGGTCCAATCCAGCCGGGTGACCTCGGTGCCCTGAAGCGCGGCGAGGATCGCTCTCAGCTTCTCGACGTCCATGCCCCCTCGGATGTCAGCCGACGCGGGTGAGGTACTGCCCGTTGCGCGTGTCGATCTTGAGGACGTCGCCTTCGTTGATGAAGAGAGGCACGTTGAGCGTGTACCCGGTCTCCAGGGTGGCCGGCTTCATCGCTCCCGACACCGTATCGCCCCGCACGCCCGGATCGCAGCGGGTGACCCTCAGCTCGACGGTGTTGGGCAGCTCGGCGGAGATCGCGCGTCCGTTCCAGAAGAGGATGTGCGCGTTCATGTTCTCCTTGAGGAAGTTCCGGCCTTCCTTGAGCGCGTCGGTGCCGATGTGCACCTGGTCGTACGTCTTCACGTCCATGAAGACGTAGTGATCGCCCTCCTTGTAGAGGTACTGCATCTCCTTCTCTTCGATGTCGGGCCTGCCCACCTTGTCGCCGGACTTCAGGGTCGGCTCGAGGATGCGGCCGGTGAGGAGATTGCGGATGCGCGTGCGCACGAAGGCGGAGCCCTTGCCGGGCTTCACATGCTGGAACTCGACGATCTCGAACGGGTCGCCGTCGTAGAGGATCTTGAGCCCGTTCCGGAACTCGCTGGTGTCGTAGACTTCCGCCACGGATACTCCTCCAAAGAGGCCCGGCGATGTATCGCAATCGGGCAGAGGAGTCTAGAACGGGAGCCCCTCAAAGCTGGGCTGCGAGCTTCGGGCCGGCGACGCGCAATTCGTAGCGGGCGCGCCCCACGTTCCCGTCGGGGGAGAGCGCGAGCAGCACGAAGTAGTCGGGCGTGAGCGGGCGCGCGACGGCGACGAGCTTCTCGGTGCGGATCGACACTTCCGAGGCCTTGCCCATCTGCAGGCTCTCGGCCGCCTGCCGCACCTGGGAGAGGATCCCGGAGTACTCGATCATGAGCGTCTGCATCTCGACGCCCTCGGCACCTTTCACCTCCGCCGTCTCGATGGCGATGCCGTCGAAGCCCATCAGCGTGGCGGCGAGCGCGCCGTCCACGCGGCCGCAGATGGCCAGGAGGTCCTCGCGAAATCCCATCAACGCCCTCCCCGCCGCGCGCGCACCCGCTCGAGCAAGTCCTCGAGCAAAGCAATCTCCCCCGCCGCCGGCGGACCGAGCTGCGCGAGCCGTTCCCGCGCCGCCGCGTCGCCGCCGTCGGCCAGCTTGCGCAGGATCTCCCGCGCGCGGCCGGCGAGACCCTGCTTCAGGTAGAGCTCGGCCAACGTGACGGTCATGCGCGCATCGACGCAGGCCGGGCGGGCCCTGTCAAGAAATCACTGGCACCCGGTTCCCGTGTCCTGATTGACGCCCTCGCAGGCAACGGCGACCGCAGGAGCCGTGCACGCCGGCGCCGGGAGCACGAAGGCCGGGTCCGCCTGGACCACGTACTCGTACGTGCTGGCTCGAACCCTGGTGCCGTCGAGCAGCAGGCCGAATACCTGGACGAGCAGCCGCACCTTCATGGTGTTGCCGCCGATGGCCTGGGCGATGACGGGCGTGACGAGCTCCAGCTGGGTTATTCCTTTGCCGCTGGCGGGAATGAGCGCGTTGCCCGAGACGGTCTGCGCAGGCATGACCACCGCCGGACCGTCGACCTGCTCGTAGCTGATGTCCGCTCCCTCGACCTGGAAATCGTTGGTGTTCAGCCGGCCGGGCGTCAGGTCCGCGTTGTCCGCCAGGCGGTTCTCGATGACGAGCCCATGCGTGTAGCCGCCGCCCATCGGATTGAAGATGCCGAAGGTCAGCTCTCTCGTCTCCAACTCGTACGTGCACCCGGTGCTCCCCGAGCTGGCAGCTTTGGCCTGGATCACCTTGGTCGCCACCAGCATGCCGGCGTCCTTGTACTTGACCTGGCAGCCGCAGACGAGGAGCGCGGCCAGCGGACCGGTGGACAGAAGGATGTTCTTCATGACGTCGTCCCTCGCCTACTTGTTCGCCGCGTCGTCCCCGGAAGGCCCGGCGGCGACGACCGACTGGGACCGGTTCACGATCCGCGGAGTGATGAAGATGAGCAGCTCGGTGCGGTCGTCGGTGACCGCCTTCTTCTTGAAGAGCCAGCCGAGGATGGGGATGCGCGAGAGCAGCGGCACCTCGTTCCAGGCCTCCGAGTTGCGGCGCGTGTAGATGCCGCCGATGACGGTGGTGTCGCCGTCCTTCACCAGCACCTCGGTGCGCGCCTCGCGCCGGCTGATGGAGGGCTGCCCGTTCGCGCCGGTGAGCTGCGGGTTCGGTTGGTTGTTGGTGACCTGCACCTTCATCTGGATCGAGCCTTCCTGGGTGACGTGCGGGGTCACGCGCAGCTCGAGGCGCGCCTCGATGAAGGTGGTGTTCACGCCGGCGGCGCTCGTCTGCGAGAAGGGGATCGAGACGCCCTGGCCGATGGTGGCCTCGATGTTGTCCAGGGTGACCGAGCGCGGCGAGCTGATGGTCTTGATCGTTCCGCTGTTCTCCGCCGCCGAGAGCCGGAGGTTCAGGTTCGCGGCCCCTCCCGCGCTCCCCAAGACGAAGCCGATGCCGGCGCCGTTGTTCTGGCCGATCGGCGCGGGCATGTTGACCGCGAAGTTGGGCGTGGTGATGCCGGCGAGCCCGCCGATGGGAGCGCTCGAGTCGTCCGCCGCGCCCGCGGCCTGCACGATGTTGGGGAACACCAGGCCGGTCGGGTTCCCGGTGCTGGGCGCGAAGGAGACGTTCCCGCCCCACTGGATGCCGACCTGGCGCGAGAAGCTGGTCGCGGCCTCGACGATGCGGCTCTCGATCAGCACTTCGGGCGTCTGGGTATCGAGGTTGCGCACGATCCCCTCGGCGCGGGCGAGCGCCTCCTGGACGTCCTTCACGATCAGGGTGTTGGTGCGCGCGTCGACCGATACGGTGCCGCGATCGGTGAGCGTGTCCTTGAGCTTGTCGACCAGGTTCTTCGCCTCGGCGTAGTTCACCGGGATCAGCCGGACGCGCAGCGGCTGCAGCGCCAGGCTGTTCTTGGCCGCGTCGGCCGCTTCCTTCTGCTCGGCGCGCAGGATGGCGATGGGGGCGACGCGGATGATGTTGCCCACCTCCTCGCGCCCCAGCTGCTTCGACTTCAAGATGATGTCCAGCGCCTGGTCCCAGGGAACGTTGCGCAGCTTGATGGTGACGCTGCCCTTCACGTCGTCGGCGACGATGATGTTCTTCTTGCTGATCTCCGCGATGGCGCCGAGCAGGTTCTTGATGTCGATGTCCTTGACGTTGAAGTCGACCCTGCGTCCCGTGTAGTTGCGGTCGTCCAGCTCGGTGCTGGCGCCTGCCTTGGCGGCGGCCTGCGTGGCCTGTCCTTGCGCGACGGGTTGCGGGCCGCCGAACCGCCAGGTCAGCGTGCCCTTCCCGGAGTCGATGGAGTCGGGCGTCCCCGGGCGGGTGCTGGCGACGATCTTCACGTCGCCGGGCGCCCCCGGGGAGCGGTAGCTGGAGAGCATCGTCACCGGGCCGCCCAAGGCCGTCGCGTCGAGATTTCGCTCGAGCCGCTCGGGAAGCGCGGCGCCGTGCAGCGTCAGCACGGCGGTGGCCGGATCGGGGCGCGTCACCTCGAACTTGACCGGCTGGTCGAGCACCACCAGGACCCGCGTCTTGCCCTCGTCGGTGCGCAGGTCGACCGCCTTGACGTTGGCGAGCTGCGGCTGCGCCTCCACCGCGTCGAGCTCGTGCCTGGGGGCCGCGGGCACCGTCGCGGTCGGGGTCCCGCCCCGCGGCACCTTGGCCTCGCCGACGCGCACCAACAGGCCCGACTGGCCGCGCTGCACGTCGTACTTCGGCATGGCGTCGCCCTCCGCATCGAGGACGACGCGGACGCCGTCGTCGCGCCGGGCGACGCGCACGCCTTTCAGCGGGCCGGCGCCCTCGGTGCCGTGGCGCGCCGACGATCCCATGCCGTGCAGGTCGAGCGCGAGGCGTCCCGGGTTGCGCAGCTCGGTGAGCGCGAAGCTCGCGATCGGGCCGTCCGTCTCCAGACGCACGAGGGCCTGCTCGTCGTCGCCGGCGATGGAGATGGCGCGCAGCTTGCGCGCCGGAGAGGCCACCTCGACCGAGTCTTCACGGGTGACGACCACGTTGGGATCGGAAGGCGCCGCGGGACCCGCCGGCCGCGGCTGAGCGGGAACGGAAGCAGACTGCGGGGCCGGGCGGGCGGCGGGCTGCGCAGGCGCAATGGTCACCACCAGGTCGTTGCCGCGAGCCGACGCTTCGTACTTCCCGTCTCCCTCCAGGGCCACGACCACCCGCCCGACGCGGCTTTCGGCTTCGTCGAATTGCGCGACCGACACGCCCGCGATCCCGTCCTTGTGCACGGCCGCCGGCGCCGTCGCCTGGGTCACGTCCGCGGAGGCGAGGTCGATCACCAGACGCGCGGGGTCGGCCAGCTTGAAGACGGTGAAGTCCGGACGCGCGCTGCCGTGCACGATGACGCGCGGCCCGTCCACCTCCACCGAGGCGACGCGATTCGACGCCGCGCCGAGGGCGGCGGGAGCCGCTGCGGCCAGCATCGCGGCCGCGAGCGCTGCGCCTCGGATGCAAAGCTTCGGGATCATCGGATTCTCCTCGGTCGGGCGGCGCATCTAGCGGTCCCTCATCGCCGACGGCACCATCTCCTCGCCGTCCTTGAGCGCGCGGAGATCGCGCTCCTCGTCCTTGCTCTCCGGAACCATGATCTTGATGTTCTGTGGGTACACGCGGCCCGTGGAGTGATCGGTGATGGTCTCGGTGACCACGATCTGGTCGCGCTGGATGGCGGTCACCTTGCCCCAGTTCTTGCCCACGAAATCGCCCAGCCGCACCGGCCAGCCGCGGTTCTCCGGGTCCTCGAGCATCGCCATCGGCGAGGAGGTGCCGGTCACGGTCAGCGAGAGCCGCAGCTGGTCGAGCGACCAGCGCTGCAGGGGCGTCGGCTTGCGCCCCTCGACGCGCACGGGATTGTTCTCCTTGTTCCCGAACACGTTCTGGAACGGGTCGCGCTTCCCGATGGGCGAGTAGACGTACATGGTGGTCGGCGCGGCGGCCGCCGCCTCGTCCTCGACGGGCTTCGGCGCCGCGGGTGGCGGGGCCGGCTTCCGCGGCGGCGGCGGCGGGGTCCCGCCGCAAGCAGCGCAAGCGAGCGCGGCGGCGGCGAGGAGGCGGGAGCGGATCATTTCGCCACCCCCGGGGCCGCCTGTCCCTGCGCCTGCGCCTGCGCCTGCGCTTCGGGGAGGAAGCGGAAGGTGGTGGCGACGTAGCTCGCCGAGACGACCAGCTTGTCGCCGCTCATCTTGGGCTGGGTCATCTTGATGTTGGTGACGTTCACGATGCGCGCGAGCTTGGAGACGGAGTCGAGGAAGACGCCCACCTCGTGGTAGTTGCCTGTCACCGCCATCACCACCGGGATGGCGGCGTAGAAGGACTGCTTCTGCTCCACCTGCGGGGCGATGTCGTTGATCACCAGGCCGCTCTTGTTGCCCACCTCGGCGAGCGAGCGGATCAGCTCGTCGATGTTGGCCTCGTTGGGCAGCTCGGTCAGGGCCTGCTGCAGGCGGCGCTCGAGGATCTCCTTCTCGCGCTTGAACTGGGCCAGGTTGTTGGCGATCGACTGCTTCTGGATCAGCTCGTCCTCGAGCTGGCGGAGGGCCGCCTGCTCGCGCGTGATCTGCTGCTGGACCGGATCGACCAGGAGGTACCAGTTGCCGGCCGTGAGCAGGCCGACGACCAGTCCCAGGCCCACCACCTTCTGCGAGAGAGGGGCCTTGGTGATCGAGTTGAAGATGTCTTGCCCGGTCAGCGCCACGTTCCCCTCGTCAAGCCGAGTAGTTCGCGTTGCAGTTGATCTCCCACTCCACCGACCCGCCCTGGTTCTTCTGCGACGCCTTCTTGATGGTGACGTTGGCGAAGTACTTCGAGGTCTTCAGCCGCTGCGCGAACGCGGAGAGATCCTCGTAGGTCACCGCCAGGCCGCGCATCACCACGGCCCCGTTCTGCTCGCTGTACTCGATGATCCAGGCCTTGTTGGGGATGATGGTGGCGAGCTCGTCCATCACCTTCACCGGCCCGGTCCGGCCTTTCTTGAGCGCGTCGAGGATCTTCAGCTTGTCCTCGAGCGCCTTCTTGTCCTGGGTGATCGACTTGACCTCGCCGATGGTCTTCTCCAGCTGGGCGATCT
>JBJMQJ010000458.1:0-11767 GCA_045802765.1 Myxococcales bacterium | reverse complement strand
GGGGGCGGACCAGAGAGCCGCGATGTTGGCGACCGAGCAGGTGAAGAGGAGGAAGGGCCACAGCGGGTGGGACGCGCTGGTCCACGCGGTCGGGGGCGGGGTGGGGGTCGGGGTCGAGGTCGAGGGGAAGGTCGAGGGCGAGGTCGAGGTCGAGGTCGAGGTCGAAGTCGAAGTCGAAGTCGAGGGCGAGGGCGAGGGCGAGGGCGAGGGCGAGGGGCAGGTCGAGGTCGAGGGGGGGACGGACACGCGCTGCCAACTCTAGCCGTTGGACCCAGGGCTGTCCCTCCGTTGTCGGGTGCGCTAGGCTCCCCCGGTGTGCGGATCCTCGTCGGAGTAGACGGCTCGGAACCGGCGCAGCGGGCGGCGCGCCGCGCCTTCGACCTCGCGCGGCGCCTGGACGAATCGGTTACCCTCGTCCACGTCTTGCCCCCGCCGCCGGTCTTCTCCGAGCCGGCGGTGGTGCTGGACATCGCGGAGCTGGAGCGCCGGGTCTACGAGGCCGGGAAGACCGTCTTGGAGAAGCTCGCCGCGGAAGGGCGCGCCGCCGGGGTGCAGGTCGACACGCAGCTCCTCTCGGGTCCCGCCGCCGAGGTGCTCGCCGATGCCGCTCAGCCGCAGGAAGTAGACTTCGTGGCCGTCGGCAGTCGCGGGCGCACGCTGGTGGGGAGCATGCTCCTGGGTGGCGTCTCGCACCGGCTCGTGCACATCTGCAAGAAGCCGGTGCTGATCGTGCACTGACCTACTGGCTGAAGCCTTCCAGCTGGTAGTGGGCCTCGATGCGCTTCAGCGCCAGCACCATCGCGCCCGTGCGCATGTCCACCTCGCGCCCGATGCAGTAGCGCTGCGAGTTGTGGGTGGCCGTCCGGCGCGGGGTGTTGCGCGAGATGTCGCGGATGATGCGGTAGTTGGACTTGATCGCCTGCTCGAGGCGGCCGTTCACCTCGGTCTCGCTCCAGTGCTCCATGCGCTTGTTCTGGATCCACTCGTAGTACGAGACCGTCACGCCACCGGCGTTGCCGATGATGTCGGGGATCAGCTCGATGCCGCGCTTGGCGAGCACCCGGTCGCCCTCCGGCGTCGTCGGCCCGTTGGCGCCCTCGGCGACCAGCTTGACCTTGATGCGCTCCGCGACCGGCCCGGTGATCTCGCCGCCCAGCGCCGCCGGGATGAGGATGTCGGCGTCCACGTCCCACAGATCGTTCTTCGAGATCTGCTGCGCCTTGGGGTACCCCGCGACCGTGCGGCGCAAGTTGGAGGGATTGTCGTAGACGTACGAGACGAGGTCGGTGACCTCGATGCCGTTCGGGTTGAAGATGGTGCCGCCCGCGTCGTTCACCGCCAGCAGCTTGGACCCCATGCCGGCGAGGATCTCGGCCGCGTTCGAGCCCACGTTGCCGAATCCCTGGAGGACGAAGCGGGAACCCGCGGGCACCGAGCCGCGGTCCGCGTACCATTCCTGGATGCAGTACGCGAGGCCCTGTCCGGTAGCGCGAACGCGCCCTTCCGATCCGCCGATGCGGGTGTCCTTGCCGGTCACCACGCCGCGCAGGGAATGGCGCTCGCGCTCGCCGTCGGTGAACTGGCGCAAGAGCAGCCCCATGATGGTGCCGTCGGTCCCCACGTCGGGAGCGGGGATGTCCAGGTTGGGGCCGATGAGCGGCTTCAACCGGTACATGTAGCGGAGCGTGAGCGCCTCCAGCTCCTCCGAGCTGAGCGTCTTCGGGTCGACCTTGATGCCGCCCTTGCCGCCGCCGAAGGGGACGTCGGCGATGGCCGTCTTCCAGGTCATCTCCGCGGCCAGCACCTTGAACAGGTCGAGCGAGACGTCCTGGTGGAACCGGGTGCCTCCTTTGTACGGTCCGCGCGCCTGGTTGTGCTGCACCCGGTAGGCCTTGAAGCGCTCGGGCCGGCCGGGCACCACTTTGTAGAGGCCCTTGCCCTTCAGGCGCACCACGCCGTCGCGCATGAACACATTGGCGTTGATGAGCGCGCGCCGCTTGAAGACGAAGCTGCCGTCGAGGAGCGGCTCGAGCCCGTCGGGGAGCAGCTCGCTGTCGGGGAGGTCCTTGTACCGGGACTGCTCGGACGCGGACAGCGGAGTCAGGCGCGTGTGCAGCTTCACCGTCACGTAGAAGATGTGCTCGTAGTCCGGCTCTTCCAGCTCCATCCGCACGCGGCGGTCGAGACCGATCAGGTCCGCCGCCCAGTGGAAGACCTCCATCGCCTCGGTGTAGACGGTCTGCCTGGGTGGCTCGGTGCTGGCGACGCGCGCGGTCACTCGTCCTCCGTCTGCGAAAGGGGCCGGTTTCTAGAGTGGATGGCGCGGGCTGTCAATCCGCGCCGCGTCACTTCCTGACGAAGCTCCGCGTGTAGGCGCCGAGATCCTTGATCTGGCCGGGCGTGAGCTTCGTGCCGAAACCCGGCATGCGCACGTTTCCCTTCTTGTCCTTGGTGCCGTTGCGGATCGTCTCGCGGATTTCCTTGTCGCTGGTTTCGTCGGACCACTTGGCGCTGGTGAAGTCCGGCACCTTCATCTTGCGCCCTTTCTCGGTGTCGCCCCGGCCGTCCTCGCCATGGCACTTGATGCACGCCTTCGCGAACACCTCCTTTGGATCCTGGATGCCGGGAGCGATCCGCTCGGGCGGCGCGGTCGGGGCTTGCTGCAAGGCCATGGAGAGCGCGAGCGCGGCGAGGGACAAGGGATCCTCCTTGCGGGAAGCGACGGTCGTAGTTCAGTAGCGCGAAAGTGCGCGCTCCGCTTCAGCCCGGACGGCGCTGCGTGCTTCGGGTGGATCGACGATCTCCGCCGCTCCGGCGAAGGACAAGACGAGCGAGACCGCGTACTGGGTGCCGGCGGTGTCGATGGCCGCTTCCACTCCGCCCCCGGCGAGACGGCGGGCGCGATCGCCGTAGCGGGACAGCGCCCAGCCGGCCGCGGCCGGAGAGAAGCGCACGGTCACGGGTCTCTCCGCTCCGGTAGGGAAGAAGAGGGCTGCGCGCTGGAACAGGGCCGGATCGACCGGCCCGGGGTCCGGGAACGTGACTCCCGTCTCGCGCACGCCGCGGACGCGGTCCAGGCGGAAGGTCCGGTCGGCCGAGCGCGCAGGGTCGTACGCGTAGACGTACCAGCGGCCGCGGTGCTCCACGACCGCGCGAGGGTGGACGGTGCGCGGTCCCGCATCGCCGCGGCCCTCCTTGTCGTAGTCGAGCGCGACCTCGCGCCGCTCGTCCGCCGCGCGGCGGAGGCGCGCCAGGAGCTCGTCCGTGCCGCGCGGCGGCGGGGTCGCGGCGGCCACCCGCCGGGCGAGAGCGGCATACAGGTTGCGCGCCTTGGCGGGGAGCTCGTCGGTGAGCTTGCGGAGCGCGGCGACGACGGCGGGATCGGCGGGCGCCGTCTCCTGCGCGGCGGCCGCGAGCGCGAGCGCCTCGAGCGCCGTGAGCTGCGGCGGGCGCGAGAACGACTGGTCGAGCATCACGGTGACCCGGCCGCGCTCGTCGACGCTGATGTCGATCAGATCGTCGGGCGAGAAAGGCGGCCTTCCGACGAACCCGAGCAGGTCGATGTCCTCCATCAGCTCGTCGGGAGCGAGGCCCAGCTCGCGGGCAAGCTCCTCGACGCGGATGCCCGGGCGGCGGCGCGCCGCGGGGACGATGAGCAGCAACCTGCGCAACCGCTCCTGCGGCTCGAGCTGCTTGCTCGCGCGCTTGCCGGCGGGTTGCGTGGCCTTCACCGGCTCCGGCGCCGCCGCGCCCTCGACCGGCGACGATGCGCCGGAGTGCTGATCGAGCAGCACCATCAATGCGCGGCGGGCACGGGTGCTCGCCTGCGCCGGGCCCTCGACCCAGACGCGGTCGCCTTGAGCGAGGACCTGGGTCAACAGACCGTCGAGATGCGTGACGCGCAGGCGCGCCGTATCGCCCGCGGGAGCGTCGAAGGCGCGCTCGGCGAGGAGCTCGCTGCCGGGCGCGAAGCGGAGCGTCACCTCCATCGGCGCGGCTCCCGTCCACTGCCATGGCCTGCGCCCGGCGGCCTCGCCGGCGTCGAACCCCTCCGGGATCTGGAAGTCCGCCTGGCTCGGCTTCTGCTCGTTGACCTCGAGCCGTTCGATCCGGTCGACGAGGAACACCCGCTGCGCTTTGCGCAGGTGGCAGTACCCGACCAGGCGCCAGGTGCCGCCGCGGAAGGCGAGCCCGTACGGATCGACGTCGCGCTCGGTGATGGCGCCGAACTTGTCGTAGCGGAGGTGGACGCGCTTGCGGCGCGCGACCGCGCCGGCCAGATCGCGCAGCCGCGGCGCTCGCTCGGTGTCGCCGGGGCGCACCACCAGGAGGCTGCGCGAGACCGACTGGGGGGCGGGCGCAGCGCCCGCGAGCGAGATCTTGCGCAGCGCGTGCTGCAGGTCCTGCGCGAAGGGGAAGTCGCGAGCCGCCAGCGCCGCCGAGCCCGCCGCGTAGAGCGCCGCGGCCTCCTCGGGCGCGAGGCGCGGATCCGGCAGGAAGAACGCCGCCCGGTCGATGCGGTAGCCGCCGGTGTCTCGTCCGTCCTCCAGGCTGGGCGGGACGAACTCGAGCGGAACGCCCAGCTGGAGCAGCTCCGCCTTGTCGCGCTCCAGCTTGCGCTCCGCCGATTCGCGCGCCCCGCCGTAGTCGTCGGGAAAGGCCTCGCGCAGGTCGGAGAACGGCACCGGCTCGGGCGCGTCGAGCAGCAGCGCGACCAGGTCGAGGAGCCGCTCGGTGCGGTCCATTTTCCGGCCTACGAGGTGGCGGCGCTCTTGGGGGCCACCTTGGCCTCCTCCTCCAGCGCCCACTGGATGGCGGCGACGTTGTCGCCAGGGATCTCCACCTTCTTGCCCGCGAGCGGACCGTCCTCCGTTCCCACCACCCAGTAGCTGTCGCCTTCCTTGTCGATCCGCGCGATCCCGGGCCCGATCTGGATCACCGTGATGTTCGGGTGCACGGGAAAGCGCAGGTAGAGGATTTCGATGGACGCGGCCACTTGATCTCCGCTTCTGCGGGGGGAGAGGGATTTCCTCGTATCGTCACGGGACGCGAGGGTCAAGCACGGCCGGCCATCAACCTCGACCTTCCTCTATCCTTTCCCCTCTCCCTCGACCGCGACCTCGACCTCCGCACGTCGCTCACCCCAGCAGCCACTCCAGCTCCTCCATCACTTCGTCCGGCTTCTCCAGAAACGCCAGGTGCCCCGCGCCCGACACGACGGCCTCCCGCGCCCCTGGAATGCCGCGGCCAAGCAGGTCGCACGCCTCCCGCGCAATGAGCTGGTCCTGCTCCCCACAGACGACCAAGGTGCGCGCTCGCCACTTCGGCAAATCGGCCGCCGAGTCCGGCCGCAGCGCCATCCCCCGCAGCGCATCCGCGACCCCCTGCGCCGTCGCGCCGCGCGCCAGCTCGCGGACGCGGGCCACGACCGGCGATGCGGCCGCGACCATGCGCTCCGCGAGCGGGCCGATCACCGCCTCGGGGCCTTTCTCCAGGGCGGCGCGCGCTTGCTGCTCGCGCTTCGCCTTCGCCTCCGCCGCGTCCGCGCCCGCCTGCGTGCAGAGAAGCCCGGCGCGTTCCATCCGCTCGGGGAAGAGCCGCCAGAAGGCCATCGTCGCGTATCCGCCCATCGAACAGCCGACGAGCGCGGCCGATCGGGCGCCGAGCGCATCCAGCGCGGCGGCGAAGAGCCGCGCCAGGTCGTCCATCGTACATGGCCGACCCAGCGGAGGCGTGCCGCCGAATCCCGGCGCGTCGACCGCGGCCGCGCGCCAGCCAAGTCCGGCGCAGCGGCGCAGCAGCTCGTCCCAGCAGGTTCCGTCGAGAGGAAACGGATGCGCGAAGAGCACGGTCCGCCCCGGCGGCCCGTCCGCGCGCAGGCGCGCCGGCCGACCCTCGAAGCGCAGCGGCACCTCTTCCATGTCTCAGCCTCCTGCAACGACGTTCGTTCCGACCGATGTAGGGCGTTGTGGTGGGGTCGGCGACGTTTTGCAAGCACTCAGCGCGAGCACCCGACGCACCAGCGGCCCATGCGGCCCGTATCGATCGAGGCGCCGCCGGCCGCAAGCGCGATGACGCCGCGATGACCTGGCGACCGGACACTCGGCTTCTTGGGAAGCGGCGAAGATCCGTGCGACACTGAACGCGCAGGCGGGGACATGCGACGAAGCGCTCTCGACATTCGCCACCGCGACCGCAAGGCGTTGCGCGAAGGCTACAGCGCGGTGGTCCGCCGGTTCGAGATCGCCAGCATCGCCCTCTACTGCTGCGTGATGGCCCGATTCCTCTGGGGTCTCCTCCCTCTCGCTCGCACGTATCCGTGGTTGATGGCGAGCGCGTTCATGTTCGGGTTCGTGCTGGCGGACTTCGTCTCCGGGGCCGTGCACTGGCTTGCGGATACCTGGGGCTCTCCCGACATGCCGGTGATCGGGCAAGCGCTGATCCGGCCGTTCCGCGAGCACCACGTCGATCAGAAGGAGATCACCCGGCACGACTTCGTCGAGACGAATGGCAACAACTGCTTCATTTCCATCGGTCCGGCCGTGCTCGGCGCGCTATTGCCGCTCGACGAGGCGCTCAACGTCTTTGCCGCGACGGCCATCTTCTCCGTCACGTTGTGGGTCCTGTTCACCAACCAGTTCCACAAGTGGTCGCATCTCGACGCGCGCCCGCGCTGGGTCGAGGTGCTGCAGCGGCTGAACCTGGTGCTTCCGCCCGATCACCACGCCGTCCACCATTCGGCGCCGTACGCGAAGTACTATTGCATCACCGTCGGCTGGCTGAACGAGCCGCTGCACCGGCTGCGGTTCTTCCAGACGCTCGAGTGGATCGTCACCGCGACGACGGGGTTCGTCCCGCGCGAGGACGACATCGGAGCGTCCGCCGCCCGCGCGATCCTCGACGAGTCGTCTCCCTCGGTGGCCAGCGAGCAGGTGTCGCCGGAGCCGGAAACCTAACGTTGCGGTCGCGCTGCCTTCGCCCAGGCAGCCAGCTCGGCCTTGCGCCGCGCGATCTCCGCCACGATGCGGGCGGGATCGACCGACACCACCACCAGGTTGGCGGCCGAAGTCACGCCGGGGGGAACGGGGATGCCGGCGCGGAGCGGGAGGTATCCGGGGACGCGCGCGACCAGGAGCTGCTCGATGTCGCGCGAGGCCAACCGCTCGGCGAGCTGCGCGGCCGCGGCCGGATTGCGGCCATTCTTCGGGCGCGACAGAGCGGTCGGCCAGACGAAGGTGCCGATCGATCGCTGGTTCGGGTATTCGACGGCGACGCGCGCGGCGCTGGCCGCCGCCTTGGCGGCTTCGTCGCTCGCCAGCAGGCCGATGATGGCGTTCCCGCCCACCACCGCCTGCCGCGCGGCATCGTCGGAATCGAGCACCTGCACGGCGTTCGCCCGCAGTTGACCCATCCACGCCCGCATCCGAGCCTCGCCCCAGGCCTGGAAGAGCGCGGCGAAGTGGGCCAGCGAGGCGCCGCCCGTCGGCGCCACCAGCGCCACCTTGCCCTTCAGCCACGGCTGCGTCAGGGCCGCATAGCTCGTGGGAATGGGGTGCTCGCCGAGCAGACCCGTGGCGACGAGGAGCACTACCGCGCGGCCGCCCACCGCGACCCAGCTGCCGCCCGGATCGCGCCATAGCGCCGGGACGTCGTTGGCCGTCCCGGGGATCGGTAGGAGCTCGCCTCGCTGGGCCGCCGCGATCGCGCCGTACGGCTCCGAGTCCCAGCGCACGTCGACGCCTTCACCCGGTACACCGGCTTGCGCTAGCGCCTCGGCGCGGGGGGGCGCCGCCGCGATCCGCTCTGCGCGCGGACCACTCGTCTGGGCGACGAGCCGCAGCGCGGTGTCGATCGCCGGCGCGGGAAGATCGGTCGCGAGGCGGACCTCGGGCGGCGGGGGTGGGGCCGCCTGCTTGCCGCACGCGACCGCGAAGAGCAGCAAGGCGGCGACGCGCACGCGCATCCGGCGCAGCTTGCTCCTCGCCCGAAGCGTGTCAACGCAGCGGTTGACCGCGCCGGGCGGCGCTTGCTAGAAGCACGCTCCCCTCCGGGCCGACATAGCTCAGTCGGTAGAGCAGCGGTTTCGTAAACCGCAGGTCGCCGGTTCAAGTCCGGCTGTCGGCTCCATCTCCTCGCACCGCGCCCTTTCGTCCGCCCTCGGCGTCCGGCGCGGGTCGGGGGCGTGTGAACGATTTGCACGGCCCGTGGGTGGCTCGCCGAGGGACTTTTGCTACTGTGCAGCCGGCGGGGAGGGGAGGCGTGTACTGCGTGGAGGACGACGATCGGTCCCGCCGGTGCGAGGACTGCAAGCAGGAAGTCGTGTGGGAAGCCTGGCGCTCTGCCGAAGGTACTGACGGGGGGATCGAGGTCCGCGACGGGCATTGCGGCTGCGCAGGAAAGGGCTATCTGCAGACGCGCCAACAGGCGTACGGGGTGGACAAGGACGTCGAGGAGCTTCGGGCCGATTGGCACGCCGCCGAGGACGCCTACGACGAGGCGATCCGGCAGGGGCGCTCCCCGATCGAGATCGAGGCGCTGCTGCACAGGAAGCAACGGCTCAAGGCGGCCTACCTCGCGAAGAAGCTTCGCCCTTCGAGGTGACGGGGCGTCGCCGGCACCGTGCGCGGATGTGCGCGCGGCGCGCTTTTTCGGAGCGGCGTCGTGCTCCGCTAGATTCGCGCCCATGAGATTGCTGGTCTTCATGTTCCTCGCGGCGCTGCCCGCGCTCGCAGGTGAGCACAGGATCGCGGTGGCGCCCCTCGAAGGAGTGCTGGGCCGCGCGGACGCGGAGTTGGTCGAGGAAGCGGTGCGCGCCGAGGCACGCGGCCTCCAGTTGCGCGTGCTGCCCGGAGCGCCCGCGGGAGCGGCGGCTGCCGCGGAAATGGGCGCGACGCACTTGATCACGGGAAAGGCCGTCCGGCTCGAAGGAGCGCTGGCGATCACGCTGACGCTCGTGAAGGTAGAGGACGGGGCGAAACTGGGGACGGAAAGGTTGGTCGGGTTCACGCATCCCGACCTGCAGAACGAGGCGAAGAAGAAGGTGCCGCGGCTGTTGCGCACGGGGCTGGGCATGGCGGGGGAGGCCGAACCGCGTGGGGGGAAGGCGCCGGCTGCGACCACGACCGCGAGACCGACGGCGACGGCGACCGCGATAGCGACAGCGAGTACGGCGGCGACAGCGAGTACGGCGGCGACAGCGAGTACGGCGGCGACAGCGAGTACGGCAGCGACACCGAGTACGATGACGACACCGAGTACGACAGCGGCACCGTCCGTGATTTCAGCGACGGCGAGGCCGAGCAAGGCCGGGCCGCGCTTCGTCCGCGCACCCACGCAGATCACCGGCGCGGAGGAATCATCGCCGCTGGTCCGTACCATCCGCGAAGTGGTCGAGGACGTCGAAGACGTGCGCGGGCTATGGCGGAAGACGACGCTCCAGGTGGTCCTGCTCGACGACGCGCTGTTCTCCAAGGCGCTGCGGGCGAAGGTGGAGAAGGATCTGAGCAAGGCGAGCGTGGCGGCGGAGCGGGTTCGATGGGCGGCCTTTGCGCTCGCGCCGCCGGACGCCGACCCCGCGAAGATCCTGCTCGGCGTGCTCGACGAGCAGGTGGCGGGTTTCTACGATCCCGCCACCAAGGCGCTCACCGTGCGGGAGAGGCCGCCGGCGTCCAGCGGCGCGTCGGCGGACGCCTTCCAGTTGGTCATCGCGCACGAGGTCGAGCACGCCCTGCAGGACCAGCACTTCGGTTTCCCTGACATGGACAAGCTTCCGGACGACGACGCGCGGCTGGCGCGGATGGCTCTCTACGAGGGCGACGCGATGGCGACGATGATCGCGGTGGGCGCCCGGCGCGCTGGCCGGCCGTTGAAGGTGGCGCTGGCCGCCGCCGCGGCATCCGCCCGAGGCATGTCCGCCGAACAGCTCGCCCGCGCAGGAGGATACTCGCCCGAGCTGCTCCAGGCCCCGCCGGTCGTCCGCGAGGAGCTGGCGCTGCCGTACGTCGCGGGTCTCGCCCTGGTCGCGGAGGTGCACAGGCGCGGCGGATTCGAGCTGGTCGACAAGATGTTCCAGCAGCCGCCGCAGAACACCCACCAGGTCCTGCACCCGGAGGCGTACATCGAAGGCGAGCAGCCGGTGCGCGTGCCGTACCCGGCGGCTCCGGCGGGGATGCATGCGATCGCCAGAGGCCGCATGGGAGAGCTGGGGACCCGGCTGGCGCTGCAGGTTTGCGTGGACGAGCAAGTGGCGCGCGACTTCGCCCAGCACTGGGCGGGGGATGCCTACACCGTGGTCCGAGGCCCGGTGGACGGGATTTCGCTCGTCTGGAGCACGGCGTGGTCCGGCGACGGCGCGCGCCAGTTCGGCACCTTGCTCGGCATGCAGTCCCCGTGCTGGCAGGAAGCAGGCGAGGCGCATCGGGGGAAGACGTACGCCATCGCTGCCGCGGCCGAAGTCCGGGTGGACGGAGCGAGGGTAGCGCTCGCTCGCGGATTCCCGCAGGCGCTCTTGAGCGCCGCCGCAGCCGCCGCGACGCGCTTCGATGCGAGACCGCCGGCCCCGCTGGCGCCTCTCGGCGCGCTTGCCGCGGACGCGCAATCCGAGCGCGCCCGCGTGGTGGACGGGCGATTCGTCAGCCCCCGCCTGCGCGTCGAGGCGGACGTTCCGCCGGGATTCGAAGCGGACCTCGACCAGCCAGCTGCCGAGATCGTATTGCGCAAGCCGCGGCCCGAGGCGCGCGCGTCGCTCCTCTTCGTCCCCGAGGCCGCCACGCCGGAGCTCGTCGACACGTTCTTCGAGACCACCGCGACGACGTTCGCGAATCAGGCGGGCGGCTCCTCGCTCAAGCTCCGCGGAGCCCAGCGGACCACGCTGCTCGGTTCGGCGGCACAGGAGCGCGCCTGGAACGTGGAAGGCACCGGCGCCGTGCTGCGCGTCACGCTCGCTCCGGCCTGCGGAGGCAGGGGCTACTACGCGGTGCTGAGAGCCGCGGTGGACGACGCGTCGCGCTCGGCGCTGGAGAAATTCGTCGGTTCGCTGCGCGCGAAGGGCGCCGAGGATTCTCCCGCCTGCGCCGAGCTGCAGTAGGGCCCGTTCAGCGGGCGGAGTGGTTCAGGTAGTTGAGAGCGATCGCGAGCGCCTTCCGCACCGGCAGCGTGAAGACGTAGAGCGCGAGCGCGATGGGGATGACCACCATCCGGCCGCTGGCGATGCTCTCGGGGTGCATGAACAGCATGACGACGACCATCACGCCGGTGAGGAACGCCGTGCTGACGTACATGAAGGCGAGCGACTCGCCGTGCGGATCGTAGCGCAGCCCGCACCGCGGGCATTCCGTGTGCTCGGTATAGGTGACGACGCGGCGGAAGATCTTCCCCTCGCCGCAGCGCGGGCACCGCAGGCGCAGCGCGCGGCGGAGGAGCTGGCGCGAGAAGCGGAAGAGCTCCTTCGATTCCATTGAGCGGGGTTCTACTCGACCGTCTCGCCGCCGACGAGCGGGAGGCGGTAAATGTTCTGCAAGAGCTCCAGGCAGCCCAGACGGGGTGGAGCTTGCGCGGGTCCGCCAGCTCGAGCAGCTGCACCGCCGATCCGCCCGCACGGTCGTCGGGTAGGCAAGGGTGGGGTGAGGTTCGCTCCGATTTGCGACCGGGGTCCAGGCCTCGAGCGCGCCGTTCACGTTGGGTAAAAGTGAGCCGCCCACATCTACCCGTGCCGCTCTCCAGCAGCGCAGCCGGACTCCACACGCGGCACAACCGTCGATAACCGCGC
>JBJMQJ010000457.1:0-5395 GCA_045802765.1 Myxococcales bacterium | reverse complement strand
GCGACGGTGCCGACTACGATCAGCACCACCTGTCCCGTTTTTGCGGGACAGAGCGGGGCCCGCACATATTCGATCACCTTCGCCCCGACCACGGGCGCCGATCTGCAGTGGACATCGGCTGAAGGCTGCCTCTACAAGTTCAACGTCTCCGGCAATACGGCGTCGCTCGCCAACCCACCGGTTTCCTGCAACATCACCGTGAACAACATCCCCGTGACCGCGACCTGGATGAGTTTCACGGCCACGACGGCCGACGGGCGGAACCTCACCATCGCGACGGCGGGCAGCGGGAGCGCGCTACTACAGACCTGCCCGTTTTCGGAGACCGGAACGGCGACCCGCTAGCCGATCCTTTAACGCTCGGTGGCCGCGCTGCGGCTTTCCGCGCCTGCGCCACCTCGTCGCCAGCACAATCATCCAGTTACACGTGCGCAGTCCCGCGCCGATCTCCTGGACCCACTTCGCAGATCCCCGAATCGAAAGGCCGCTGTACCAGACCGAAAGACCTTGCCGCCGGAGCATGGTCGCGATTCGCGACGCAAGGACGCGATCGGCGCTCGCGTGGGACAAGAAGATCTAGCGACCGGGCATCAGCCTTTCTTCGCCGGAAAGCGAAGAGCCTGCGCCACTTGCTTGCCCGCTTTATTCAATTTGGCTGTCGTGATTTTCGAGCCGACAACGACCGCGTTCAGTCCCTTCACGACCCAAGGAGCATCAGCCATCCAAGCTGCATCGACGTCGTCGCCTAGAATCACGGGCACGAGTTTGTTCTTGTATTGTTTCTTCGTCAGTGCGTAATTCAAATCGCCACGCACTCATTGCGAACGAACCGACTTTGGCGAAAGCACGACGACCATGGCGTCGGACGTGCTCAGCGCTTCCGAGGTCGTGCGGTGCCAATCGTCTCCGGGCTCCAGCTCATCCTCGACGTCCCAGACGTATAGCTTCGCTTGCCGCAACTGGTCGGCAATCTTGCGAGCCACGGCCCGGTCGTCGCTGGCGTAGCTCAGAAAGACTTTCTTCGCGGCCATCTCTACCTCAGCGTTCCGCGCCCGCGCTGCGGGTCTTCTGCGCCTGCGCCACCGCGGGCTGCTTGCGGTGGATCACCAGGGTTCGCTGTGCCTGCAGGTCGTCGTCCTCGCGCGCGATCAGGTAGACGGTGCTGTTCCCCGGCTTGAGCGGCAGGTCGGCGGTGAAGTCGAGCATGCTGGGCCCGGAGATGCTCTGCGACTGGCCGGCCTTCTTCGCCGTGCGGAAGAAGACCTTCCGGTAGTCGTTCTCGTGCTGCACGAAGATCTGCAGGTCGCGCATCCCGCCGGGATCGCCGGCGACGCCGGTGAGCGTCAGGTGATCGGAGTCGACCTCCACGCCGCCCTTGCTCGTATCCACGTTGGTCAGCTTGATGAACGGCGGCTCGCGCTGGGTGAGCGCCACCACCTTGGCGAGCGTGGGCTTGGCGCCGCGGCTCGCATCCTTCGCAGCGGCCGCCGGCAGAAAGCCGACGCGGCCCTTCTGCCATTCCACCCGGTAGAACGCCCCGACCTTGCCCTTCGCGGCGAGCACGGCCCCCTTCTTCACCGAGGCCAGCTTGTCCGAAGTCTCCAGCGCAGCCGAGAGCACGTTGGTGTCCACCTGCACGCGCACCGCGGCGACGCTCGGCGAGGAGGGCACCGCGGCGCCGACCGGGAGGAGCAGCTTCTCCTTCTCGATCTCCCACGTCTCCTTGTCGCCGAGCTCGAGGCGGACGGTCACCGGCGCCTCGTCGAGACCCTTCTTCGGCTCGAGGATGAAGGTGGCGGTGCGCGTCTCGCCCGGCGCGATGGGCCCCAGCTTGGTGCGGCCCTTCTTCACGTTGAGCTTTTCCTCGGACAGGTTCTTCAGCGCCGCGAACGCGTCGTACGCCTTTCCCTGGCCGATGTTCTTCACGTCGAGGACCAGCTCGACCTGCTCGCCCTTGTGGAGCAATCCGTCGGGGCTCGAGGGTCCGGTCAGCTGCCAGCTCCAGGCGAAGGAGGGCCGCGTCAGCTCCTGGATGTCGCTCTCGCCGCGCACGTCCTCGATCGCGTCTGCCTGATCGTCCTCGAACTTCACCGTCACGTCGTCCTTGCGGGACGGCATGTAGCGCGGGACCTTCACCGGCACCGTCCAGGTCCGCTTCTCGTGGGGCTGCAACTGGCCGAAGACGAACTCACGCCGGTCGAGGATGTTGTTGTCGCTCTTGGTGTACGCCCGTAGCCGGTAGATCGGCCCCGCGCCGTTGTTGTGCGCCGTGACCGCCAGCTCCATCGTGTCTCCGGCCTGCGTGCGCGGGGCGCGCAGCTCCGCGGTGACGCGCACCTGTCCGGGCTGCTGCGGCGCAGCAGGCGTCGCGGGCGCTGCGGGCGTCGCCGCTGCCTGGGGCGCCTTGGCCCAGTTGAGGCCCATCGCCTCGAGCGCCTTGCGCACCTTCTCCTGCTCCTGCGCCCGGCGCTGCTCGACGAACGGCTTCATCTGCTTGAGCTGCTCGAGCCGGTTGGTGCTGGTCGCGGCCTGAGCCAGCATGTCGCGGCAGAACTCGATCTGGTAGTCGAGCGTCACGCCGTCGTCGTCGGTGGGATCGTCGGAGTCGTCCTCCTCCGGCGCCTGCCCCGCCTCGATCGCCTCGCGCGCCTTCCGCTCCTTGGCGGTCTCCTCCTTGACGAACCGCAGCGACTCGACCGGCTTCTGCACGGCGCGCTCGCGCGCCGCCTTGGCCTGCTCCTCGTCGCGCGCGAAGGCGTTGTAGAAGTGCTTGTCGTAGTCCGCCTCGCGGAACGTCTTGGGAGGCGCGAACAGGTCGATGCGCTCCTTCAGGATCCGCGCCGGCACCAGCTCGATGTCGGGGGTGATGCCGACCTCCTGGATCGACATGTCGCCCGGGGTCAGGTACTGCGCGATGGTCAGCTTGAGCGCGCTCTCGTCGCCCGAGTCCTTGTCCTTGAAGTCGTAGAGGACCTGGACCGATCCCTTCCCGAAGCTCTGCCGGCCCACGATGATTGCGCGGTTCAAGTTCTTCAGCGCGCCGGCCACGATCTCGGAGGCGCTGGCGCTTTCCGAGCTGACCAGCACCGCCATGGGGAACTCGCGCTCGCCGCCGTCGTTGCGCGCCAGCTTGGGCTCGCGCAGCTGGCCGTTCATGCCGACGGTGGTGACGATGGTGCCTTCCTCGACGAACGCGTCGCTCACCTGGATTGCCTGCTCGAGCTGGCCGCCCGGATTGCCGCGCATGTCGAGCACCAGGCCCTTCAGCGTGCCGCCGTTCTGCTGCCGCATCGCGCGGATGGCCGCCTGCATGTCGCGGGTGGTGGTTCCCGAGAAGCCGGAGAGCCTCACGTATCCGATGCCGTTGTCGAGCAGCTTGGAGGTCACGGTCTCGTACGTGACGGTGGCGCGGACCAGATCGAGCTTGCGGGCGTCCTGACCCTTGTGCTGCACGATGATCGAGACGCGGGTGCCGGGCTTGCCGCGCATCCGGTCCACCGCTTCCTGCAGCTCCATGGAGACGGTCGAGTCGGCGTCGATCTGGGTGATGACGTCACCCTTCTTGATGCCCGCGCGCCACGCGGGCGTGTTCTTGAGGACCTTCCGCACGGTGAGGCGGTCGTCGATCATGGAGATGACGAACCCGAGGCCGCCGAACTCGCCCCGGGTCTGCACCTTCATCTCCTTGTAGAGATCGGGCTTGAGCAGCCAGCTGTGCGGATCGAGGGTGGAGAGCATGCCGTTGATGGCGGCGTACTCGATCTCGCGCTGATCGCTCTGGGTGACGAGGTTGTCCCGGACGAAGGAGAAGACCTCCCGCATCTTGAGCGGGATCTGCCAGATGGTGTCGATGTCGCGGTAGTCGAACTCGCGCGCGGCGCTCCCCACGGTTACCCGCACCTTCCCCTCGGCGAGGCTCGAGTTCGCGTGCCCGCAATCGGGCGCCGGCGTGCTGGCCGCGGTGCCGGGCTCGCGGCGCGGGCCTTGGTCGGAGCAGGTCGGCCCGCCCACCTCGACCATCACCTCGGCGACCTGGCGCTCCACCGCTTCGAGCGCGGAGGTGAACATCTCCTTGGGGTTGATGCGGCTGGGGTCGACGTAATTGTCCTTGATCTGGACGATCGACCGCCGGAAGACGTCCAGGCTGGCCAGGTCGTAGTTGCGGTCCTTGGGCTCGACCGCCGCGACGGCGTCCGGGGTGCGCAGGGCGCGGGGCGCGCGGTCGCTCGGGATGCTGGCGAGCGACAGCAACACTGCAACCGGAAGGGCGGCGAGGCGGAACGCGGACTTCGTTCGCATTGGGCGGTATGTCCTGGGAAGCGAGGAGGCGAGGAGGCGAGTACCCGAAGGATATCCAGCGTTGGCGGACCCTACAAGGAATGCTGAACGGCTTGCATGTGATCCGTTGAACGATGATGCCGCACCCGCGATTCCGGCTCAGCGCCGGGCGACCGCATAGCCCTTCGCCTGGAGCGCCGAGACGAGCTGCTCCGCGTGGGAGGCGCCCTTCGTTTCCAGGGTCAGCTCGATCTCGGTGTCGCCGATAGGACCCGGGACGAAGGCCCGATCGTGGTGCACCTCCAAGACGTTCGCCTTCTCGGCGGCGACCGTCTGGAGCACGCCCGCCAGCGCCCCCGGTCGGTCGGGGACGCGCAGCTTGAGCACCACCCGCCGGCCCTCCTTCACCAGGCCGCGATCGATGATGCGGGAGAGGAGGTTCACGTCGATGTTCCCGCCCGACACGACGCAGACCACCTTGGCGTTCGGCGAGCAACCGGGGACTTTCTTCTGTAGCAGCGCGGCCGCCGGCGCGGCGCCGGCGCCCTCCGCGATGACCTTCTCGCGCTCGATGAGCACGAGGATGGCGTTCGCGACCTCTTCGTCGTCCACGCCGACGACCTGGTCTACGTAGCGTTCGAAGAGGGGGAACGTCCGTTCTCCGGCCTTCTTCACGGCGATCCCGTCGGCGAGCGTGGTCGCCGGCGGAATCACCGTCGGCTTTCCGACCTTTCGCGCCGCCGCCATCTTGGCCAGCGCCGCGGCTTCGACTCCCACCACGCGCACCGACGGTTTCAGGGTCTTGATGACCGTCGCCATCCCGCCGAGGAACCCGCCGCCGCCCACCGAGGCCACCACGATGTCGACGTCGGGCACCTGCTCGAGGATCTCGAGCGCCGCGGTGCCCTGGCCGGCGATGACCTGGTCGTCGTCGAAGGCATGGATGAAGACGTAGCCCTTCTCGCTCTCCAGCCTACGTGCTTCCTGGTACGCGTCCTCGAAGACCATCCCGGACAGGACGACTTGGGCGCCGTAGGCCTTGGTCGCGGCGACCTTGATGAGCGGAGTCGTCTCCGGCATGACGATCACCGACTTCACGCCCAGACGCTGCGCGTTG
>JBJMQJ010000456.1:0-2994 GCA_045802765.1 Myxococcales bacterium | reverse complement strand
GACGACGTCGAGCTGCAGAAGTCGAACATCCTCTTGCTCGGTCCCACCGGCTCGGGGAAGACGCTTCTCGCGCAGACGCTCGCGCGCATCCTGAACGTCCCCTTCACGATCTCCGACGCCACCTGCCTCACCGAGGCGGGCTACGTCGGCGAGGACGTCGAGAACATCATCGTGAACCTCTTGCAGGCCGCCGATCACGACATCGAGCGGGCGCAAAAGGGGATCGTCTACATCGACGAGATCGACAAGATCGCGCGCAAGTCGGAGAACCCGTCGATCACCCGAGACGTCTCGGGCGAAGGCGTGCAGCAGGCGCTCCTCAAGATCATCGAGGGGACCATCGCCAACGTGCCGCCCAAGGGCGGGCGCAAGCACCCGCAGCAGGAGTTCCTCCAGGTCGACACTTCGAACATCCTCTTCATCTGCGGCGGCGCCTTCGGCGGGCTGGACACCATCGTCGAGGCGCGCAAGGAAGGGCGCTCGCTGGGTTTCGGTTCCGACGTGCAGAGCAAGAAGGAGCGCAACGTCTCGCAGCTCTTGCGCGACGTGCAGCCCGAGGACCTGTTGAAGTTCGGCATGATCCCCGAATTCATCGGCCGCCTCCCGGTGATCGCCACCCTCGAGGAGCTGGACGAGAGCGCGCTGATGGAGATCCTCACCAAGCCGCGCAACGCGCTCGCCAAGCAGTACCGCAAGCTCCTGGAGATGGACGGGGTGCAGCTCAAGTTCACCGAGGGAGCGCTGCGCGCCGTGGCCCGCCAGGCCATCGCGCACAAGAGCGGCGCGCGCGGGCTCCGCGCCATCCTCGAGAACGCGATGCTGAACATCATGTACGAGGTCCCCTCGCACAAGAACATCCGCGAGATCGTCATCAACGAGGACGCCGTCCTCAAGAAGGAAGCGCCGCTCATCGTCTACGAGAAGGCGGCGGAGAGCGCGTGACGCGCACCGCCATGGCGATCGCGGCTGCGCTCGTCGCCGCGGCGTGCCACGGGCACGACCGGCCCGTCGGCATCCAGCCAACGCCGCTTTCGGTGCAGGGAGCGGCGGCGAAGGACCAGGTCCGCGGCACACCGGAGCGCGAGAACATGCGCGTGCAGGGTCCGCACGCCGATGCAGCCGACTCCCGCGAGCTGGCGAAGAATGGCAAGACGTGCTCGACGGACGGGGACTGCTCCGGCCGCCTTCGCTGCGTCGCGTACCAGGGCGTGGCGGGCCGCGAGCTCCGCCAGTGCCTGTTCCCCTGCACCGATGGCTGCCCTTCGGGGTTCGCTTGCCAGATGCAGGTCGCGGACGGGCCAAGCAATACCTGCGAACGCGTACGCTGATCCGCCTCCGGGTAGGATTCCTCCCACCCGGATTCCCTCGGTGCCAGAGGGAATCCCGATGGCCGACGCGACGGTTGGAAGAGTCGGAGGATCTGCGAGCAGATCTTCTGTGACTTCCCCGATCCGACGCGATACGCTCGGGCGGCAGGCGGCCAGGCAAGAGCACGACAGCCCCGGAGGCAGACGCCCGATGTTCTTCCGCAACGACGACAAGAAGGACCCTGCCGGAAAGAGGCCCCCGGTGCGCACGGTCCCCCTTCTTCCCCTCCGCGACATCATCGTCTTCCCGCACATGGTCGTGCCGCTCTTCGTCGGCCGCGAGAAGTCCATCGCCGCCCTCGAAGAGGCGATGTCCCACGACAAGGACATCCTTCTCGCCGCTCAGAAGAAGGCCAAGACCAACGAGCCGGTCGCCGACGACATCTTTCCGGTCGGCACGCTCGGCACCATCCTGCAGCTGCTGCGCCTGCCCGACGGGACGGTGAAGGTCCTCGTCGAGGGCAAGAAGCGCGCGCACATCCGCAAGTACGCGGCGAACGACCGCTTCTTCCTCGTCGAGGCCGAGGAGGTCGAGGAGCTGATCGAGCGCAGCGTGGAGATCGAGGCGCTGGTCCGCTCGGTGCACTCGACCTTCGAGGCCTACGTCAAGCTCAACAAGCGCATCCCGCCCGAGATGCTCATGTCGGTCGCCACCATCGACGACCCGGCCCGCTTGGCAGACACTATCGTGGCTCACCTCTCGCTCAAGCTGAACGACAAGCAGGCCATCCTCGAGGAGCACTCCCCGGCCAAGCGGCTGGAGAAGCTCTACGAGCTGATGCAGGGCGAGATCGAGATCCTGCAGGTCGAGAAGAAGATCCGCACCCGCGTCAAGAAGCAGATGGAGAAGACGCAGAAGGAGTACTACCTCAACGAGCAGATGCAGGCCATCCAGAAGGAGCTGGGTGAGCGCGACGAGTTCAAGTCGGAGCTGCAGGAGCTCGAGGAGAAGATCAAGAACAAGAAGATGTCGAAGGAGGCCGTCACCAAGGCGAAGAAGGAGCTGCGCAAGCTGAAGATGATGTCGCCGATGAGCGCCGAGGCGACGGTGGTGCGCAACTACGTCGACTGGATCCTGGGCCTGCCCTGGTACGAGTACACGAAGGACAAGCTCGACATCAACGAAGCCGAGAAGATCCTCAACGACGACCACTACGGCCTGAGGAAGCCCAAGGAACGCATCCTCGAATACCTCGCCGTGCAGGCGATGGTCGAGAAGATGAAGGGCCCCATCCTCTGCTTCGTGGGGCCCCCGGGCGTGGGCAAGACCTCGCTGGGTAAGTCGATCGCCAAGGCGATGAACCGCAAGTTCGTGCGCATCTCGCTGGGCGGCGTGCGCGACGAGGCGGAGATCCGTGGCCACCGCCGCACGTACATCGGCGCGCTGCCGGGCAAGATCATCCAGTCGCTCAAGAAGTCGGGCTCCGGGAACCCGGTGTTCCTGCTCGACGAGATCGACAAGATGTCGACCGACTTTCGCGGCGATCCCTCGTCCGCGCTGCTGGAGGTGCTCGATCCGGAGCAGAACCACACCTTCGGCGATCACTACCTGGACCTCGACTACGACCTCTCCAAGGTGATGTTCATCTGCACGGCCAACACGCTGCACGGGATCCCCGCGCCGCTG
>JBJMQJ010000455.1:0-4343 GCA_045802765.1 Myxococcales bacterium | reverse complement strand
GCGAGACGGGCGGCTTGGAATTCGATCACATCGACGGCTTCGCTCGAACGCGTCTCCACCGCGCAGATCGGATCCGCCTGCTCTGCCACGCCCACAACCAACACGCCGCGGACAAGATGTACGGTCCCCTGTTCATGAAGCGAGCCCGCCCATCGGTGGACCGGCCTGCGCCCGGCAAGGGGATTTCGTCCGGGTGAGCGCGAGAGTCATCCGCCCCGGGACGGCACGCGCTGCGTTACGGCGTGCGCCTGGCGATCGCTTCCGATCGGCTCCAAGGCAACCGCTCCTTGAACAGCAACCGAGATCCAATTGCGCCGTCCTCGGACGATGACTGTCGGTACATCTCTCCGGTCGAATCACGCCTCGCAAGGACGGGAGAAGTGACCAATCGTGCGCGGCCGGTGCACGTTCACCGACGAAAGTGGCCGGAGGTGCGGTGAGACGGGTGCCCTGGAATTCGACCACCTCGACGGCTTCGCGCGAACGCGGCTTCACCGTGCGGACGGGATCCGATTTGCTCTGCTGGGCACATGACCAGCACGCCGCTGAGAAGATGTACGGTCGCCGGTTCATGGAACGAGCGCGCGCATCAGGCGAGCTGTTCCCGGGTCCTTCGGCCGATTCAGGCTGACCGTCACCGCCCGGGCTGCCAGGAGGCGGCGCGGATCAGCCACACTTTCCAGAGCGCCTCGAGGACGATGGCGCGCGACATCTTGCTCTGGCCGACGCGGCGGTCGGCGAAGACGATGGGGACTTCGACCACCTTGAAGCCGGCGCGCAGGGCGCGGTACGTCAGCTCGATCTGGAAGGCGTAACCGGCGCTGGTGACGGTGGGCAGATCGATGCTCTCGAGCACCTCCCGGCGGAAGCACTTGAACCCGCCCGTCAGGTCGCGCACGGGGAGGCCGAGAATCGCGCGCGCGTACGCGCTTCCGCCGCGCGAGAGCAGGCGCCGTCCGAGGCGCCAATTCCGGGTGCCGCCGCCCGGAACGTAGCGGCTGCCCAGGACCACGTCGGCCTCGCGCGAAGCGGCAAGGAGCGCCGGCAGCCGCTCCGGCTCGTGCGAGAAGTCCGCATCCATCTCGAGGATCCGCCCGTACCCGGCGCTCAGCGCAACTTCGAAGCCTGCGAGGTACGCACGGCCCAGGCCTTCCTTGCGCGCGCGGTGCAGCACGCGAACGCGCGGATCGCGCGCGGCGAGTTGGTCGGCGAGGAGGCCGGTGCCGTCGGGAGAGTCGTCGTCCACCACGAGCACGTCCAGCTCCGGCGCGGCGGCAAGGATCGCCGGGACGATCGCGGGCAGGTTCTCGCGCTCGTCGTAGGTGGGGAGCACCACGCAGGCGCGGCCGGCGTTGCTCACCGCGCATCTCCGAGCAGCGCCGCGACTTCGTCGGCGACGTGGCGGGCGGCTCCCGATGAGCCGGCCGGGGCCAGCCCCGCACGGATCTGGCGCATCCCCTCGAGCTGCGCGTCCCGCGCCTGGCCAGCGGTGAGGAGCGGGGCCGCGCTCTCCGCGATGCGGCCACCCGTGCAGTCGCGCTGGAGCAGCTCGGGGACGAGCCGCCCGCCGGCGAGGAGGTTGACCAACGAGACGAACGGGACGCGCACCAGGAGCCGCCCGACGAACCAGCTCAGCCAGGAGAGCCGGTACACGACCACCGTGGGCACCTGCGCGAGCGCTGCCTCCAGCGTGGCGGTGCCCGAGGCGACTACTGCGGCGTCGGAGGCGGCGAGCACGTCGGGGGCGCGCCCTTCCACGAAGGTCACGGGGATGTCCGCCGGCAAGGAGTCGCGCGAGACGGTGGGGGCTACGGGCACGACGAGCTGGAGGTCGGGGATGCGCCCGCGCAGCAGGCGGGCGGCGGCGAGGAGCGCGGGCCAGAGGCGGCGGACCTCCTGGCGCCGGGACCCCGGTAGGAGCGCGAGGACGGGGCGGACCGGGTCTAGCCCCAAGGCGCGGCGGAGCTCGGCGCGGGGGGTCGGGGGCGGGATCGGGGGCGGGATCGGGGTCGGCGTCGAGGTCGAGGTCGGGGTTGGGGTCGAGGTCGGAATTGGGGTCGGGGGGGTCGCGGTCGAGGTCGGGGTCGCGGGCGAGGGCGAGGTCAAGGTCGAGGGAAAGGTCGACGTCGAGGGTGCGGTCGAGCTTGGCGGCAACGCGGTTCTGAACCCATCCGCCAGCGGGTTGCCCACGTACACGGCCTTCACGCCATGGCGGGCGTAGAACTCCGCCTCGAAGGGAAGGATGACCAGCATGCGGGTCACGTCGCGCGCGATCTGCCGCACGCGGTACGTGCGCCACGCCCAGACGGACGGCCCGATGAAGTACGCCACGCGGATGCCCAGACGACGCAGCTTCCTCGCCAGCCGCAGGTTGAAGTCGGGGCTGTCGATGAGGAGCGCCGCGCGCGGCCGCCGCTCCTGCGCCGCGCGGCGCAGCGTCCGCAGCGCGCCGAAGATGCGGGGAATCGCGGGCAGGACTTCCGCAAAGCCCATCACGGAGAGGTCCTCCGCGCGGACCAGCGTTTCGCAGCCCTGCGCGCGCAGGAGAGGGCCGCCGGCGCCGAACGCGCGCAATCCGGGCCGCAGCGCCCGCAGCTCGCGCAGGACGGCCGCCCCGTGCAGGTCGGCGCTAGCCTCGACCGCGACGACCAGCAGCTCGCCGTTCATTCCCGCGAAAGCCGCTCCGGACCCGGCCCTTCCGCGCTGCGCCGCCCCGGCAACTAGATGCCCTCCACGGCGATGCCGGCGCGATCCGCCGCCGCGGCGAACGCCTCGCGATCCAGCACCACCGCCTTCCCGGCCTCCAGGGCGAGCGCCGCGCATCGCGCGGCCTGCATCGCGGCCACCGTGTCGGGGCCGACCGCGGGGACGTCGAAGCGGGGATCCTGCTGCGGCTTGAACGCCTTCGCCACCACCGCTCCCTCGGCCAGCGCGCCGCCGCGCGCGATACAGGCGTCGGTGCCCTCGATCGCCTCGACGGCCAGCACCACGCCGCGCTTGACCACCACCGTCTGGCCGACGTCGACGGAGCCGAGCGAGCGCGCCACCGCGAAGCCGACTTCCGCATCGGAGCGCTGCTCGTCGGTGAGCGCTCGCCGTCCCAGCGGTCCGCGGGGCGCGAGCAGGTCGGGCACCAGCGGAAGCGGCGAAGCGATGCGCACGCCCTGGCGCTCCAGCGCCTCGGCGATGGCGCGCAGGGCGACGTCGTCGCCGAAGCTGCGCAGGCCCGCCAGGACCTTGACGCCGAGCCAGTCGGGCCGCAGGTCGAAGAGCCGCACCTTGCGCAACCCGCCGCAGAAAACCGCCTCGCGGCAGCCGCCTTGGACCAGCACCTCGGCGATGCGCCCGAGCTGACCCAGCTTGACCCAGACGAGCCTGGCGACGTGGCGCTCCAGCTCCGGCTCGGTCTCGCCCTCGTGCGCGGCGGCGACCACGGAGCGGCCGGTCGACGCAGCCGCCTGGGCGAAGAGGACCGGAAACCGGCCCGAGCCGGCGACCAGTCCGAGGGGATCCATCAGCGCGCGATGCCTCGCTGCGAGCCTTCCAGGAAAGCGACGAAGTGATCGATCTCCGCGTGGCCGCCGTACTCCGCCTTCACGTGCGCGACCGCCTCGCGCAATCCCATCTTGCTGCGGTAGACGATCTTGTAGGCGCCCTTCACGCGCGCAATGGCGTGCTCGTCGAAGCGCGCCCGGGTGAGCCCCACCGTATTGAGACCGACCACCTCCGCGCGGTCGCCCTGCACCGTGACGTACGGCGGCACGTCTTGCGTGACCATCGCGCCGCCCGAGACGAAGGCGAGCCTGCCGATGCGCGTGAACTGGTGCACGGCGGAGAGCCCGCCGAAGATCACGTGGTCCTCCACGACGACGTGCCCGGCCAGCGCGGTGCTGTTCGCCAGGACGCAGCCGTCGCCGAGCTGCACGTCGTGGGCGACGTGGCTGTTGGCCATCAAGAGGCAGCGGTTCGCCAGGCGCGTCACGCCGCCGCCCGCCGCCGTGCCGATGTGCACGGTCGAGAATTCGCGGATCTGGTTGGCGTCGCCGATCACGAGCCTGGTCGGCTCGCCGGCGTACTTCAAGTCCTGCGGGATCGCGCCCACCGACGCGAACTGGAAGACGACGTTGTCGGCGCCGATGGTGGTGTCGCCCTCGATGACCGCGTGAGCGCCGACGCGCGTGCGCGGGCCGATCTTCACCTTGGGGCCAATCACCGCATAGGGAGCGACCTGCACGGTGGAGTCCAGCTCGGCGTGTCGGTCGATCACGGCAGTGGGATGGATCACTTCTGCTCCTTGCGGTCGGCGATGGTCGCCATGATCTCCGCCTCGCTCGCCAGCTGGC
>JBJMQJ010000454.1:0-4077 GCA_045802765.1 Myxococcales bacterium | reverse complement strand
GGCGCGATGGCCTCGGGGAGATTCGCGTTGGCCTCCAGCGCGCGCCAGTCGAGGTGGGTCACGTGGGGCCGGTTCTTGTACTTCCACCAGTCGTTGCCGTTCACTCCCCACTTCCACTTGTGTACGAAGAGCGTGTTGGGCCCGAGAGTGTTGAGCTGGCGGAGGAAGCTCACCTGGAAGCCGGAGAGCACGGTGAGGATGCCGATCAGCATCGCGATACCGAGGCCGATGCCGGAGATGGTCAAGGTGGCGCGGAGCCTATGGGCGCGGAGCGCGTACGCCGCCTGCGCCACCGCCTCCCGCAGCTCGCCGAAGACGCGCGCCGCCTTGCGCCGGAAGCCGATCTGCCGCGGCCGGGCCTGGAGCGGCAGGGAAAGCGCGGATTCGCTCATGGCACCCTCGATCCTGCTTGCGCCGCTTGCGCGGCGTGGAACGCGGCGAGCGTCTCGGCGCCCAACGCTTCTGCGTTGGCCAGGGCCACGTCGCGGCCCTTGCCGTCCGCCACCACCATTCCGTCCACCAGCCGGACCGCGCGCGGGCAGCGCGCCGCCAGCTTCGGCTCGTGCGTGACCAGCACGATGGTGTTGCCCTTCTCGTGCAGCTCGTGGAAGAGCCAGACGATCTCCTCGCCCGTCTTGCTGTCCAGGTTGCCGGTCGGCTCGTCGGCGAGGAGCAGCGAAGGCTGCGTGACTAGAGCGCGGGCGATGGCGACGCGCTGCCGCTGCCCGCCGGACAGCTCGGCAGGCCGGTGCGTCATGCGATCGGAGAGCTGCACCATGTCGAGCGCGTGCTCCGCCTGCTCGCGCCGCTCCTTGCGCGAGACGCCGCGGTAGATGAGCGGCAGCTCCACATTCTCCAGCGCGGTGGCGCGCGGCAGGAGTTGGAAGCTCTGGAAGACGAAGCCGATCTCGAGGTTCCGCACGTCGGCCAGCTCGTCGTCGGTCAGGTCGCTCACGTCGCGCCCCGAGAGCCGGTAGCGCCCCGAGGTGGGCACGTCGAGGCAGCCGACGATGTTCATCAGCGTCGACTTCCCCGAGCCCGACTGCCCGACGATGGCGACGAACTCGTTCCGCTCGATGCGCACGTCGATGCTGCGCAACGCCGGAACTTTTTGATGCCCTAGGTCGTACGTCTTGACGATCTTCTCCAGCTCGATCAGCGCCATGCAATCTCCAGAGGTGGCCGCGGCTGACGGCGCATCAGCTACGGCCGCCCTGAGGGCCCTTCTGCTCACCCGCCGTCCCCGGCTCGGTCACCTTGACGCCCTGCCCTTCCTGCAGCTCGCGCGCGAGCGTCCGGTACGGGCCGTCGATCACCGTCTCGCCGTCCTTGAGGCCCTCGAGGATCTCGATGTCCGTCCGGCTGGCGATGCCGGTGCGCACTTCCCGCATCTCCGCCTTGCCGTCCTTCACCACGAACACGACCTTGACCGGCTTGGGCTTGCCCGTCGCAGCGGCGGCGGGGGGCGCATCCGACGCCGTGGCGGTGGGGCCGTTGCGGGCGGCGGCGACCATCGTGCCCTCGCGAGGCGCCGACTTCTGCTCCTTCTTCTTCGGCTCGCGGCTGGTGACCGCCTGGATGGGCACGCTGACCACGTTGTCGTGGGTGGCCACCGCGATGGAGACCGCCGCGGACATGCCCGGCAGCGCCGACTCGGGCGGCTCGGCGAAGGCGACGCGGACGAAGAAGGTGGTCACCTCCTGATCCGTTCCCGGATTCTTGATCTGCGCGTTCTTCACCATGCCCGAGACGTAGCCCTTGAACTGCTTGTCCGGGATGGCGTCGATCTCGATGGTCGCCTCGTCGCCGTCGTGGATGCCGACCACCTCGTGCTCGCCCACTTCTGCCTTCACCTCCATGTCGGTGAGGCCGCCCATGATGAGCACCACGTCCTCGGACAGGTCGGACCCGCGGATGCGCTCGCCGACCTTGTGCTGGATCTCCAGCACGGTGCCCTCGATGGGCGCGGTGAGCGTGGCGCGGGAGAGATTGTAGAGCGCGGTCTCCAGCTGGCCCTGGTTCTGCGCCACCAGCTCCTTCTGCGCGGCGAGGCGGCCCTCGTCGACCTTGAGCAGCGTCAGCGCCTTGTCCAGGTCGGATTGGCTGGTCAGCTTGTGCTCGATCAGCGTGCGCGTCCGCTGCAGGTCGTTCTTGTCCTGCGCGATGGTGGCGAGGATCTGGTCGATGGAGGCGCGCGCGTTCGACACGCCGGCGCGGAACTGCGCCACCTGCGACTCCTGCAGGCGGCGATCGATCTGCCCCAGGACCTGGCCACGCGCGACGTGGTCGCCCTCCTTCACCGCCAGCGAAAGCAGATCGCCGGAGATGTTGGAGCTGACCTTCACCGTCTGGTGGGCTTGCAGGTGTCCCGCCGCGGTCACCAGGCGCGTGATCGGCCCGCGCCTGGAGATCGAGGTGGTCACCTCCACCGGAGGGGGCGGACGGGGCCGTAGGCCCTGCACGGTCGCGGCCGCGACCCCTGCCACGACGATCCCTGCGATGATCCAGCGTCCCTTCGTCATTTCGTCCGCCCGTCTTGGAAGTTGAACTTATCCGCCCGTCGCGCGCCGCAGCGCCGATTCCGCCTCGTGCCCGTCGACCAACGCGTTGTCGCGCGCCAGTTGAGCCTGCGTCAGCTTCAATTCCGCGTCGCGCACCTCGAGCTGGGTGCCGACGCCCACCTGCTGGCGCGTGCGGGCGAGCCGCAGGTTCTCGCTCGCGGTCTGCAGCGTTTGCACCGAGATGCGCACCTGCTGCCGCGCCACGGCCAGCTGGGCGACGGCGCGCTCCACGTCGGAGGCGACGCCGCGCCGCCCGTTCTCCAGATCGTTCTCGGCGAGCAGGGTGTTGATCTGCGCCTTCTCCACGGTGGCCTTGGTGGCGAACCCGTTGAAGAGGTTCCAGGTCAGGTCGATGCTTCCTCTCAGCGTGCTCGCCTCGTCGAGCGACCGGGTGAAGTCGCTCGCGCTGCGCGTCTGCCGGCCGTAGCTCGCCGACAGGCTCAGCGTGGGCCAGTAATCGCCCTTGGCAGCGGCCGCCGCCTTGCGCTGGGACTCGGCCGTCAGCGCGAAGGCCTTCAGGCTGGGCCGTTTCGCAAGCGCGGCCTGGACGGCCTCGGTGGGCGGCGGCGGAGCCGCGGGGTCCTGCTGCATGGCGGCCGGCTCGACGATGGCGAGCGGCTCGGCCGGGTCCGCGGCGATGCTGACCGCCAGGTCCTGCCGGGCCAGCTCGACGCGGGCTTCCTGCCCCAGCCGATTGATCTCGTCGCTGTCGCGGTTCGTCCGCGCGGCGTACACGTCCGCCTGCGTGGCGCGGCCGCCCTCGAACAGGCGCTGAACGAACTCCGCCTGATCGCGGCTGCGCTTCGCCGCCTCGCCGAGCACGCTCAGCTGCCGCTGCTGCCGCACCAGCTCGTAGAAGCGCTGCTCCACGGTGAACACCGTGGTCAGCCGCTGTTCATCGAGGCTGGCCTGCGAAGAGGCCAGGCTCAGGTCGAACGCGGCGAGGTTGTTCCACCACTTGCCGCCGTCGAAGAGCAGCTGGCTCGCGCTCAGCGTCGCGCCGTAGCCGCGGAAGACCTCGGTGCGGGCGATCTGCGTCACCTCCGCGCCGGTCACGGGATCGGTGAAGGTGCCAGTCACCTGTCCGCCGCCGACCCGGGTATCGCTCAGTGAGGCGTTCACGTTGAGCTTGGGAAGGATCGCAGCCCGCGCGATCACCAGGTCTTGCCCGGCCGAGAGCATCTGGTACTCGGTGCGGCGCAGGTCGTAGTTCCGCTCCAGCGAGAGCTGGATGGCACGCTCGAGCGTGAGCGCGGGCTGCTGCTGCGCGGGAGCGGGTCCGCCCTGGGCCGCGGCGGCGAAGGCGATGCACCAGGCTGCGAGAGCTGTGCGAAGCACGTCACTGTCCTCCGGCGGCGACCTGCGTGATGAGACGCAAGCACAGCCAGGCGATCAGCGTCCCGGCCAGGGCGCGGCGCTGTGGCACGTGGCCCGCCGCGATCAGCCCGAAACCGACCAGCAGCGCCGTCCAGAACGAGAAGATATCGAATACGGAGAGCAGCTTCATCACCGGCGG
>JBJMQJ010000453.1:0-9162 GCA_045802765.1 Myxococcales bacterium | reverse complement strand
TCGCGTCGGAGTCGGTCGGGTCCGGGGAGAGGAAGTACGTCTCGACGCCGCGGGTGAGCAGGCGATCCTTCAGCTTCGGCATCGAGTTGCAGTGGATGGAGAGGAACAGGTCCGCGCCGGCCTCGTTGGCGATCTGCGCGCGGCGCGGGAGCGGCAGATCGGCATCCGCCTCGCGCGTCAGCACGACCGTGACTCCCACCTCCTCCATCGCTTCCTTGGCGCGGAGCGCGACCGAGAGCGCCACGTCCTTCTCGACGAGCCCCCCTCTGCCGTGCGCGCCATCGTGCGGATAGGCGCCGCCGTGGCCCGCGTCGAGCACGACGACCAACGCGCGCCTCGGCTGGGCGCCAGCAGCGGCCGGGAGGCAGAAGAGGAGGGCGGCGAGGCGTTGCACGGCCGCCAGGATAGCACTCGCCGCCAGGCGCCGCGGATAACGCGGCGCTGCTCAGGCTCGCGGCCTCGTGTGGCGAAATGTGGTCTACAGGGTTGGCCCACCCGAGAACCGGTCGCGCAGCTTTCGCGCCGTGTCGGGGGCCACGATCGTCAGCACGAAGTAGACGATGACGGCGACGACGAGGAGCTTCACGAAGAGCCACGCCACGCCGATGAGCAGGCCGATGACTCCGCCCGTCACTCCGGCAACGATGCGGATCGCGACCAGCGCGGCCAGGGCGACGAGCGCGAGAGTTGCTGCGGTCCGGAACATGTGCGGACTCCTGCGGTTTGGGGACACGATTTCGATGGTGTCCCTTCCTCGATACGGATGGGGCAGTGCGGCATTTCAGCCCTGCAGCGCCCCCTCGACGGTGATCCCCGGTTCCAGCTTGCCCCGCGCGACGACCTCGCCGATGAGCGCCGCAGGCGCGCCCGCGTCCGCCAGGCTACGCAGGAGCTTCTCGGCCGCGCGCGGCGCGACCGCCGCGAGCATGCCTCCGTTCGTCTGCGCGTCGGCGAGGACCAGTTGGTCCGCCTCGTCCATGTCCGCGGGGAACCGCGTGCGCGCCTCGACGAACTCGAGGTTCGAGCGGGAGCCGCCCGGCACCAGGCCGGCCCGCGCCAGGACGCGCACGCCGGGCAGCACCGGCACGGCGTCGGCGCGCACCAGCGCTCGCGAGTCGCTCGCCCGCAGCATCGAATCGAGATGGCCGAGCAGCCCGAAGCCCGTCACGTCGGTGAGCGCGTGCACGTCCTTCCACGCCCGCGCCAGCGTCTCTCCCGCGGCGCGGTTCAGCGTCTTCATCTGCGTCACGGCGGCGCGCAGCACTTCAGGGGCGGCCTGCTCCTTCTTGATCGCCGACACCGCGATCCCGGTGCCCAGCGCCTTGGTCAAGAGCAGCGCGTCACCCGGGCGCGCGCCGGAGTTGGTGAGCACCCGGCGCGGGTCGACCAGGCCGGTCACCGCGAGGCCATACTTCGGCTCCATGTCGTCGACGCTGTGGCCGCCGACGATCGGGCAGCCCGCCTCGTGGGCCTTCTCGGCGCCTCCGGCGAGGATCTCGGTGAGCAGCTCCCACGGTTGGCCGCGGGGAAAGCCGACCAGGTTCAAGGCGTAGAGAGGCCTCCCGCCCATCGCGTACACGTCGGAGAGCGCGTTCGCGGCCGCGATGGCGCCGTAATCGCGCGGATCGTCCACCACCGGCGCGAAGAAGTCGACCGTCGCGACCAGCGCCCGCTTCGCGTCGAGACGGAACACGGCGGCATCGTCGCGCGTCTCGGTGCCGACGATCAGCTGCCGCGGGCGGGGAAACACCGGTAGGCCGCGCAGGACCTGCGCGAGCTCCGCTGGGCGGAGCTTGCAGGCTCAACCCGATCCGTGGCTCAGGAGCGTGAGCCGCGGCAAGCGCGGGGCGGGGTGCCCTTTTGCGGTGACCTCCCTCATCGGAGGGTGCTCTATCACGACCCGGAAGATGCCGCAGGCGGGGTGCGCGGTTCAGAACTGCCGCAGGTACCCGCGCTGCAGCAGGGCGGCGAGCTTCTCCGCGACTTCGAGGTCGCTGCCCTGCGCGCGGTCGAGCACCGCCTGCACCACGCCGTAGTTGTGGACCAGCTGCACCAGGTCGACTTCCTCCGCCGTCAGGTCGCGCAGGCGCGGAGTGAGCGGCATGGCGATGCCGATCGCGGCGGTGGGCGCCGGCAGCGTCCCGCGCGCCAGCTCGTCCTGCTGCTGCATGGCCTCCATCACCAAGGCCTCGGTGCTCTCCTGGATCTCGTTGGGCATCGGCGGCAGCTCGCCTTCCTGCGGGACGAACTCGAAGCCGCCCTGCGTCCAGCCGACCATCCGGTACAGCGCCTTCTTCGGCGGAAGCGTCGGATCGGCGTCGATCACCGCGGCGACGACCCTGCCGTTGCGCAGGTGCACGCGGCCCCCGCGGTAGCCCTGGATGACGATGGCGCCGGTCTTCTTCGAGGTGCTGAGGAGCTGCAGCAGGTCCACCAGCGGGACCTCCTCCAGCCGCCCCTGCACCGCGCTGCGGCCCCGCCGCTCCTGCGCCGCCGCGGTGCGCTCGAGCTGCTGCTGCGCCGCGCGCGCGTCGATGGCTTGCGCGCTCCGCTGCACGGTGATGAGCTTCAAGATGCTGGTGCCGATGAGGATGCGGTCGCCTTCCTTGATCTGCGTCTTCTTCACCTTCTCGCCGTTCACGAAGGTGCCGTTGGTGGACCCCAGATCGGAGATGGTGATGGCGCCGCTCTGCAGGGTGATCTTGGCGTGCTTGCGGCTCACCATGTCCTCGATGAGCACCATGTCGAGGTCGCTGGAGCGGCCGATCACCAGGTCGCGCGCGTCCTGCAGCGGGTATTCGCCGCCCTGATACTTGCCGCTGATGAACCGGAGCGCGTAGGCCCGTTCCGTCATCGCGGTCCCCCTGCCGCGGCGGGCGCCTGGGCGCGCGCCAACTTCAGGTAGAGCTGCGCGGTCCGGTGGCGCGGATCCATGCGCAGCACCTCTTCCCAGTGCTCGATCGCGTCGTCCAGCTTGCCGCCGGCGGAGCAGGCGAGGCCCAGCGCCACCCGCGCGGGGACGTACGCGGGGGCGTCGCGCACCGCCCGGCGGAGCTCGGCGTCCGCCCCTTCGGCATCGCCGCTCTCGCGCAGGGCGGAGGCGAGCTTCATGCGCAGATCGACGAAGCCGGGCGACAGGTCGAGCGCGCGGCGGAACTCGAGCGCCGCGTCCGCGGGCCGGCGCGCGGCCAGGTACGCGTCACCGACGGAGGCGTGCAGGTTCGCGATCTTGCCGCGCGTGAAGGCGTCGAGCGGCTCGTCCTCGGAGGTCGCCTTTGCGCCGTTGCGCGAGCGCGACAGCGCGTTCGAGTAGACGTTCTGCGCCTTCTCGTACTGGCCCAGGTCGTTGCAGAGGATGGCGAGGTTCAGCGAGGCTTCGACGTAGCCGGGGTTGATCTCCAGCGCGCGCTCGAACGCGCGCTGCGCCGGATCGAACTCGCCCATCTGGTGGTAGCAGACGCCCAGCATGTGGTGGACGTCGGCGAACGCGGCGCCGCGCGCGATCACCTGCTCGAGGTGCCCGGCGGCCAGCGACCAGTCTCCGCGCTGGAAATGCTCCTTCCCGAGAGCGACCAGCTCCCGGACGGTGTCGTCCATGCGGGAAAGGCTACCACGCGAGAAAATCCCGTCCGGTTTACGGCTAAACGGGTTACCGGTTGCGCGAGTCCGCCTTTCCGCCAGCCGTCAGGCGCCAGCCGCCAGCCGTTACCTGGGAGGCGGCGTGGGTTTCGCCGGTTGCGGCTCGGTGGGAGTGGGAGAAGGGCGTGGAGGAGTCGCGGTGGGCTCGGGCGCGTTGCCTGAGGGCACCGGCGCATTCGGCCCCGGCACGGGCTGCGCCTCGGGCGGCACGGGCGCCGGTCCCTGAACGGCCGGCGGCGGCGCTTCCAGCCTCCGTCCCGGCGCGGGCTCCTGGGTCGTCTTCTGTTGCGGCGTGGCGGAAGCCGCCTCCCCGCCAGGGAGCTGCCGTAGCCGGCCTTGCGCATCGCGCGCGTGCTCGCCGTCCGGGGCTTCCTGCACCAGGCGTTGCAGCACCTTCCGTTCGTTGACGGGATCGTTGAGGCGCCGGTAGGCCTCGCCCGCGCGCCAGAGGGAGTCGGAGCGCACCTTTCCGCCGCGCAAGTCGCCGTAGTTGTCGGCGAGGCCGACGAGCCGGCCGGCCGCGCCCTTCCAGGCATTGCGCTTCCAGTAGAAGTCCGCCACGTACTGCTCGTGCCTGGCCAGCCGCTCGCGGGTGTCGGCGATCAGCTCCCGGGCGCGCGGGACGTATTCGCTCTTCGGATAGCTGAGCACGAAGCGCTGCAGCGCATCGAGAGCGGAGCGCAGCGGACCCTGGTCCTTCTCGGACGACGGGGGCAAGAGCCACAGGTCCGAAGGCTTGTCCTCCCACCGCGCCAGTCCGGCGCGGAACGCGGCATAGTCGGCCCTGGGGTGCGAGGGGTGCCCTTTGACGAAGTCCTGGTACTGGGTGGCGGCGCTGCTCCAGTCGTCGCGGTCGAAGCTCATGTCGGCGATGGCCAGTTCGGAGAGCCCGGCGAACTGCGAGTACGGGAAGTTGTTGCGCACGTACTCGAAGTAGCGCACCGCCTCGAGGAAGTTCTTGTCCTTCCGCTCCTGCAGCCCGCGGTTGTAGGCCTTCTCCGCGTTGGACGCTTCGGCGCCCGTCACCGGCTTGGTGATGTCCACGCTGTCCTTGCCGCCCGCGCACGCCGCGCACAGCGCGAGGAAGATCGCCGCCATCCACCGCTTACTCGTCATGACCTTCCCACGGAATGCCCAGCGCGCGCGCCACTTGCGCCGGGCGATGTCCCTTCGCGACCAGCGCCCGGAAGGCGCGGCGCCGCTCCTTGTCGCCGGCCGGCGCGCGGCCGTGCAGCATCTTGTGCAGCGCGCGCTCGAGGAGCTCCGTCTCGCTCGCGCCCTGCGCCGCCTCGCCCACCGCGGCGCGCGCCTGCACCGCTTCCACTCCCTGCTCTCCGAGCCTGCGCTCGGCGAGCCGCGGGGACGCCCCCCGCCCGAGCAGGGTGCGCGCCCTCGCCCGGGCGACTTCCAGGTCGTCCATGTACCCCAGGTCCGCGAGGCGCGCCACCGCTTCCGCGCGCTCCCCCACGGCGACGCCTGCCCTGGCGAGCGCTGCCTCCATCTCCATCGCGGTGTAAGCCCGCCGCGCCAACAGCCTCAGCGCCCTATCCAGCGGCCTCATGCCTGCAAGCATTTCACGCAAAGCCTGAAAGAAAAAGACCCCAAAACGATTGCACCACGGAGCACACGGAGAGCACGGAGACATCGATTTCCTCCGTGTGCTCCGTGGTGTATCGCTTTTTGTCTCGATTCCTTCCGGTCAGAACCGTTCGATCTGGAAGTCGTCGTCGGCCGGTGGAGTGGTGGCGCCGGGCTTCGCGGCGGCGGGCTTGCCCGCGGCCGGGGCGGGGCGGGCGGGGACGCCGGGGCGGGCGGGAGGCGGCGGGCGGGACGGGGCCTTGCCGTTCCCGGGGTGCTCCTCCTTCTTGTCGAAGTCGTCCCAGGTCGAGTCGCTGGTCCCGCTGATGCCCGAGGCGCGGAGCGCGAAATCGTCCGGGTTCGACGACTGCCGCAGCGCCTCTTCGTAGGTGATGACGTTCTGCCGGTACAGCAGCATGAGGGACTGATCGAAGGTCTGCATGCCGTAGGTGGTGTAGCTCTGCGCGATGGCGGTGGGGATCTCCTTGGTCCGGTCCTTGTCCTCCACCATCTCGCGGACGCGCGAGTTCGCTACCAGCACCTCGACCGCCGCCACGCGGCCCTTCCCGTCGGCGCGGGGCACCAGGCGCTGCGAGACGACGCCGCGCAGCACCGAGCCGAGCTGCAGCCGGACCTGCTTCTGCTGGTGGGGCGGGAAGGCGGAGATGATGCGCGAGATGGTCTCGGTGGCGTCGAGCGTGTGCAGCGTGGAGAGCACCAGGTGGCCCGTTTCCGCGGCGGTGAGCGCGGTCTCGATGGTCTCCAGGTCGCGCATTTCGCCGACCAGGATCACGTCGGGGTCCTGGCGAAGCGCGCTCTTGAGGGCCTGGCCGAAGCTCATCGTGTCGACGCCGACCTCGCGCTGGTTGACGATCGACCGCTTGTCGCGGACGAGGAACTCGATGGGGTCCTCGATCGTCATGATGTGGCAGGTCTCGTTGGTGTTGATGTGGTCGACCATGGCGGCCAGCGTGGTCGACTTGCCCGAGCCCGTCGTCCCGGTGACGAGGATCAGCCCGCGCTGCTCGGCGGCGATCTTCTCCAGCACCTTGGGCAGGAGGAGTTGCTCGATGGTGGCGATCTTGAAGGGGATCACGCGGAGCACGACCCCGATGGTGCCGCGCTGCTGGAAGACGTTGACGCGGAACCGGCCCAGGCCGGGGACGCCGTACGCCAGGTCCAGCTCGTTCTGCGCCTTGAACTTCTCCTTCTGGTAGTCGTTCATGATGCTGAACGCCATCCGCGAGATCTCCTCGGGCGGGAGGCGGCGGGCGTCCTTGAGCGGCACCAGGTTGCCGTCCACGCGGAACATCGGCGGCAGGCCGGCCTTGAGGTGGATGTCGGAGGCGCCGCCGCGCAGCGCCACCTGCAGGATCTCGTTGAGCTCCATCGTGCCTCCGCCTCGAGGGGGTGAGAGGACGATAACAGCGCGCTGTGAAGGCCCGAAAGTTCCCTGCGCGGGGGGATCTGGCCCGGGCGGAGGCGATGTCGTTCGGCCGCGTACACTCGCCGTCGCAGTCGGCGGCGGTGTGCTTCGATCGCTTCCCACCGCGGCCCGTTGCCGCGATCAAGAACAGCGCCACCCTATCGGCGGCGGCTATCAAAAGAACAGGAAGTACCCGTCGAGGGCGACCAAGAGGCCGATGGCTCCGAGCGCGACGCCGGCGACGAGCAGGTAGCGCTTGCTGGAGAGGATCGTCACCGAGAGCAGGATGAGCGCCAGGGTGATGAGCTTCCCGCCCAGCTCGTAGCGGAAGGCGCTGCGCGAAGGCTCGATGGAGGCGCGCTGCTGCACGTCCTCCTGCGCCTCGAGGTCCTGCACGCGGAAGAAGACGCGCTGGGTCTCGGTGTCGAAGTCGCGGATGCGCTCCTCATAGCCGGTCAGCTTGAGGACGTCGAGGCGCGCCTTCGGGGCATCGCGCTGCAGGCCGCGCGCGGAGAGGTCGAGCCGGATGCGGTCGCGGGCCAGCTCCGTCGACGCCTTCTCGGACATCTTCATCTGATAGTAGGCCCACAGCTCGGCGCCCTGGCGGCGGGCCGACTCGGCGCCGGCCCGCGCCGACCCGGCCGTGTCGCTGCGGTCGCTGCGGACGTTGCCGATGAAGCTGAGCGCGGTGGTGAGGATGATGGCGGCGACCGAGACCCGGTTCTTGAGCTGCTCGGATCGCGCCTCGCGGACCTCGCGCGCCTCCGCCTCGCGCTTCTGCAGCGCCACCTCCTCGCGGAGCAGCGCGGTCTCCTCGCGCGCGCCCTCGGGCGGCTTCTCACCGGGCATCGTGCGCCGCCTCCGTCCGGGAGGGAGGGACGGAAGCCTGCTGCACCGCATCGCGGATGGCAGCCAGGCTCACCTTCGCGTCCTTCGGCCGGCCATACACCACGGCCTGCCGCAGCTTCAGATACTTCTCGTCCCAGTCGTTTCTTGCCCAGGCCGCGGGAAGATCGGCGGTGCCGCGCTCGAGCTGGCGGAAGCTGGCGTCGAGCATGCGCTGCATCCAGTCCAGCCGGAAGGCGATCGGGTAGTCCTGGCGCAGGTCCTCGCGGATGGGGAGCATGCCTTCCGCCTCCGTCTCTCGCTGCTGCAGGCCGCGCTGCGAGAGGAAGCGGGCGATCTGGAAGGCGAGCCGCGCGTCCGGCGAGCGGACAGGCACCGCCCAGAGGTGGACTTCCTCGAAGGCGAAGCTGCGGCCGCGCCGCGCCGGCTGTCCCTGCGCGAGCTCGACGGAAGCGCCCTGCGGCAGCGTGGCCCAGGACAGATCGCCCGCGCCGGGCATGCCCGGCTCGGCGTCGCGCCGCGCGCCGCCGTGCAGCCACAGCGAGTCGGCCTGGTCGATGGGCGCCCACGCCAGCTTGCGCTCGTGGAACAAGCCGTTCACGTCGCGCTGCTCCAGGCCGCCCTTCTCGCACTCGACGGGCATCAGGTCGTGCTTGCGGAACAGCGCCTGCCACTGGAGCGTGTCGAGGAGAGGCAGCGCGTCGAACCGGCCCACATGCTCCTCGGTCATTCCATGCCGGAACAGCGCGTTGAGCAGCTCGTCGGCCCCGTCTTCGCTGTCGCCGCAGGGCCACGCCACGCGCGGCGCGGCGAGCGGCGCGATGACGTTGTCCGCGGAGATGCGGCGCGAGGCCTCCGCCCAGCGCGCCGGGTGGTGCGCCCAGGTCCAGGCGGCGACGAAGAGGTCGAAGCTGTCCCACCGATCGGGAGTGCGGCGCAGGCGGAAGTCCTTCGGTAGCCCGACGCCGTTGGCGTCCTTGAGGGCAGCGTCGATGTCCTTGCGATCCTCCTCCCAGTGCAGGTACGCGTCCTCGATGGCGGGGCGCAGGTAGACCGCCACGTTCACCAGCGCGCGCTTTGGGAGGTACCATTGCTTCCCGTCGACGGCGCCCCGTGCGGTGGCCTCGGGAATCAGCTCCGACAGCACTTGGCGAAGATCGGCCGGGTCGGCGCCGTCGGCGATGGGCCGGACGACCCCGCCCTCCTTCAGCTCCCGCGCGTGTTCGTCGTCGATGTCGGCCAGCAGCAGGCCGGTAGGGTGCTGCTTCTCCTCGACGAGCTTCTGGTGGACGTCTTCGAACGTCCGCGCGCCGACTAGCTCGAACTCCACGTCGTTCGCGATGGCGAACTCCGCGAACTCGTTCTCCCGCATCCACTTCATGCGCGGCTCGCTCGCGCGCAACAGGATGCGCGCCTTGGTGCGCCTCCCCAGGTGCGGCCGCTCGGGATGCAGATTGATGAGCAGGAACCCGACGTTCACGACGATCCCCAGAACCACGAGGCCGTCGACGAGGAGCCTCCTCAAGATGGGGCGCATCGGCGGGAACGGTAACATGCACGGCGGGCAAGGCACGAGCGACGGTCATCAGCACGTCGAGTGCTTTCTCGAAGATTGCCGCCGCGTCTCCGTCCGGGATCCGGTGGCGGAGCAGATCCTGAGCCTGGCGGAACTT
>JBJMQJ010000040.1:0-12349 GCA_045802765.1 Myxococcales bacterium | reverse complement strand
TGATCGGATTGCTCCTCGCAGCGCTACTCGCCGACGCGACGGTGGTGGTGAAGCCCCGGGCGGGTCCTCCGCACGGACCATCGGTGCTCGACCGGGCAGGCCACGCCCTGCGCGCGCTCGTCGAGAAACCGGAGCCGAACGTCGCGGAGGGAAACGCGCGCGCCGCGTCCGGCGACGTCGCCGGCGCTCTCGAGGCATACGGGAAGGCGCGCGTGCCGGAGCACGGCGCTAGCGCGGCGGCGCTCGCGCACGACCGCGCCTCCGCGCTGCTTCGCGCGGGAGACGCGCGGCTCGCGCCCCAGGCGGTCCAGGAGGCAAACCGCGCCCTCGTCGAGGGCGATGCGAAGCTCAAGGCCATGGCCGCGTACGATCTCGGGTACGCGCTCGAACAGTCTGGCAGGCCGGACGAGGCGATCGCGGCGTACGCGCGCGCGCTGCAGCTCGATCCCGAAGACCGCGACGCGAAGGTGAACCTCGAGCTGCTGCTCCGCGAGGAGGAGCGCAAGCAGAAGCAGCCCCGGCCGATGGGGAAACAGGACGAGGAGAAGAAGCAGCCGCAGGCGGGGAAGGACGCCGCGCAGAAGCAGCAGGGTCCGGACCAGCAGCGCAAAGGCCAGGAGAAGCAGGCCGGGCAGGACCAGCAGCGGAAAGAAGAGGGCCAGCGGCAGGCCGGCGACGCGCAGCAGCAGGGTCAGGCGTCGCAGCAGCCGCAGCCGGACAAGGGGGGAGAGAAGAAAGAATTGCAAGCGGCCGGGAACCGTCCGATGGATCGGAGCGAGGCGCAGCGGCTGCTCGACGCGCTGCGCGCGGGAGAGAAGAACCTGCAGGTCTGGCGATTCGGGAAGCAGAAGGCGAAGGAGCGGCGGACGGATGTCGAGAAGGACTGGTAGCGCGCTTTGCGCACTGCTCGTCGCCTCCGCGGCCGCCGCCGCCGAGGACGTGCAGGTCTCGGCGCGGACGGACGCCGACGAGGTGGCGCTCGACGGGACCTTGAACCTGACCATCACGGCGACGGTCTCGTCCAAGGGGGAGCAGGCGGAGCTGTCGCTGCCCGACCTCAAGGATTTCGACGTCGTCAGCCGCTCGCAGTCGGAGCAGGTCGCCTTCACCTTCCTGAACGGCGCCCCCACCTTCCGCCGCACCACGGTCACCACCGTGAAGCTCGCCCCCAGGCGCGAAGGGCAGCTCTCCATCGAGCCGGCGCGCGTCACCTACAAGGGTCACACCTACACGACGCAGCCGATCCCCGTTCGCGCGCTGCCGCCCGGGCAGGCTGCCGCCCCGAAGGCGCGAACCCAGGCCCCGCCGCCGCCCGATCCATTCAGCGAAGATGCCATCACCGATCCGTTCCAGGACGTGCACCCGCAGAGCCGGGACCTGGTGCTGCGGGCAAGCGTCGACCGCGAACGGCCGTTCGTCGGCCAGCAAGTGACCTACTCGCTGTACCTGCTGGCGCGGGTGAACGTGAGCGGCATCGACAAGCTGCAGCTCCCGCGCCTGGACGGATTCTGGAGCGAGGAGATCGAGGCGCCGCAGCAGCTCGTCGGCGAGGCGCGCATCATCGACGGCGTTCCATACCGCGCCTTCCTGCTGCGCAAGCGCGCTCTCTTCCCGCTCCGCGCCGGCAAGGTGCAAGTCGAGCCCGCCGAGGTGGAAGTGATGACCGGGTTCGGGATGCTCTTCTCGCGCAGCTCGACGCGGCGCTCGTCGCAGGCGCTCACATTGGAGGTGCAGCCGCTGCCCGAGGCGCACAAGCCGGAGGGGTTCGACGCCGGCAACGTGGGGAGCTGGACGCTCACCGCGTCGGTCGATCCGGTCGCCGTGGCCGCCGGGCAGCCGGTCACGTTCAAGCTGGTGGCGCAAGGTCGCGGGAACGTGCGCAACCTCGCGCTCCCCAAGCTCGGTCAGATCCCCGGCTTGCGCTCCTACGATGCGACCAGCAACGACAAGGAAGCGATCGAGCAGGGCCAGGTGACCGGCACGCGCACCGTCGAGCAGCTCCTCGTTCCCGAGCGCACCGGCGCGATCGAGATTCCCGCGCTCTCCATGGACCTGTTCGACCCCGCGCAGAAGGCGTATCGCACCGCGCGCACCGACCCGATCCGGCTGGAGGTGCACGCGGCTCCGGCAAGCGCGTCGCTCGGATCGCAAGCGCAGGCGCAGAACCTGCTCGCCGCGGGCGGGCTGCGTCCCATCCGCTTGCGCATGACGCGCGCATCGGTCGCGCCGCCGCCGTGGACGCGCGGCTGGTTCTGGCCGCTCCTCGCCGCGGGGCCGCTGTCGGTCGCGCTCGTGGCCGGGACCGGCCGCTTGCGCCGGCTGCTCGCGCGCGATCCGGCGGAGGAGCGGGTGAAGAAGGCGCGCAGCGCGGCGCGGGCCCGCCTGCGCGGCGCCGAGAAGCTGCTGGACGAGCAGCGCCGCGGGAACGCCTCGGCAGCCGATTTCCATGCGGAGGTGGCGCGCGCGCTCACCGGATACCTGACCGACAAGCAAGGCATCCAGGCGGCGGGGATGACCCGCGAGGATCTGGGGCGGGCGCTCCTCGAGCGCGGTCACCCGCCGGGCACGGTGCGCGCGGTGCTCGGCGTGCTCGACGAATGCGACCGCGCGCGCTTCGCCCCTGGCGGCGCCGATCTCAGCTCGCAGGAAGCGCGCCTCGTGCGCGCGGGCCGGCTGCTCGGCGAGTTGGACAAGGTCCGGAGGGTCGCATGAAGCGCCTCGCCCTCGCCGTGCTTTGCGCCGCCTCGGCCCGCGCGGGCGTCTCCGTCCCGCCGGAGGCACGGGGAAACGCGCTCTTCGATCAGGCGAACGCGGCGTACCTCTCCGGCGAGACGTCGCGCGCGGTGGCCGGGTACGAGGCTCTCCTCGACGAAGGGCTCGTCAGTCCCGAGCTGGAGACGAACCTCGGCGCGGCGTACCTGCGGCAGGGTAAACGAGGCCTCGCGGCGCTGCACCTCGAGCGGGCGCTCTTCCTCGATCCCTCGGACGACGACGCGCGCGCCGATCTCCTCGAGGTCCGGCGGGGGAACGTGGACAAGCTGGAGGGCGAGGCGGAGGACGGCGGCGCCGAGGCGCTGGCGCGCGCGCTCGCGGCGCTGCCCGGACCCGCTGCGGCCCTCGCGCTCGTCGCCTTGTGGTCCCTCGGGTGGGGCCTCTTCGCGGCGAACCTGCTGCAGCGGCGCGCGGCGCTCGGCACCTCCGCCATCGCCTGCTTCCTCCTCGCGGGAGCGGCGGCGCTCGTCACCGCCGGGTCGGCGGCAGCGCACCGCCTCACCTTGCGCCGAGCCGTCGTGGTCGCCGCCGGGGCTCCGGCGCGCGAAGGGCCCAGCGACCGCGCCGCGAGCCACTTCGAGGTCCACGAGGGGACGGCGCTGCGCATCGAGGACGAAGACCAGGGCTTCCGCCGCGTGAAGCTGGCGAATGGCCTGACCGGCTGGGTCCCCGCCGCCGCCGTCGAGCCCGTAGTTCCTTCCGGATGGTCGGACCAGCGCCGCCTGTAGCCCTGGCCAGGATGGCCGCTAAGGCCAGGTGACCGGGGGCTGCGTGCTGCCCCCGATGACGTCCCGGACGCGGGCCGTTGTCGTCCCTTGCGCGGAACGTTGCTCCAGCCACCCGAGGAAGCTGTCGAGGTCGTCCGGGCGGATCGCGTTGCTCGCGCAGCGGTCGCAGACATGGTGGATGGTGAACAGCAACCATCCACCCTGCTTTTCCGCGTTGGTCACCAGCTCCTCGAGGTCCGCGACCGTGTCGGTCGTCTGCACCGACGTGGGCGCGCGGAGGACCAATGCGTCCTTCGGCGTGAACGTCTCGGCCGCGACCTTGCCGGAGACGCCGGAGACGTTGCGCGCCGAGTTGTAGCCGCAGTCGGCGACGCCTTGCCGGGCGGAGGCGTTCCAGTCGCCGAAGGGATAGGCGAAATTCTGCACGTCGAAACCCAGGCCAATGAGGTTCGCCCGGTCGTTGCAGATCTGGACGCGCTGTTGGTCGGAGGTGAGCGTGGTCAGGTGGGGATGGTCGAGCGTGTGCCCGCCGATCTCGTGTCCGCGGTCCTGGAGGCCCTTGGCTTGCGCCGCCGTCATGTTGTCTGCGCTGGAGGTTCGCAGCCGCCAGGTGTTCAGGAAGAACGTCCCGCGCATGCCGTGCTTCTCGAGCGTCGCCGCGGCCGGGAGCTGCTGCGCGAGCGCGTCGTCGAAGGTGAGCGAAATGACCGTCGTTGCGCAGACGACCGTCCCGCGGGTGCAGACCTCGAATCCGGGCTTCCCGGCGACCGCGCAGGAGCGATCCGGCGAGAGTCCCGGGCAGGCGGCAAAGCCGCTCGGAATCGCCGGACCAGGAGAGTCGGTCACGGGACCGCTGTGCGTCCCGCCGCAGGCGACGATGAACCAGCAAACGACGGTCGCAACCTTCCGCACGGCTTTCCCCCTCGACCTGGACCGCGCGGAGGATGATCACTCGCCTCGCCTTCGGCTACTCGCCAAAGCGCCAGGGAGACCTGCGTCCGATCCGGAGCCGCGCGGGTCAGCGTCGTGCGGCCAGCGACTCGAGCCCCTCGACGCCGATGTTGGGCGCCCAACGGTGGATGGTGGTGTCCACCAGACGCTCGATCTGGAACGGGTCCTTGTCGAGGATGGGCTGGATCTCCGACTCGTCCTCGACGCGCAGGAGCAAGGCGCCGCCTTCCCAGGGAACGAAGGGTCCGGAGGCGATCATCTTTCCCTGGGCAAGCAATTCACGCAGGTAGGCGCGGTGGCGGTCCACCGTTTGCTTCATGCGCTCGAGCGGATGTCGGTACTTGAGCACGACGAATGCGTAGAGGGCCACGGCACACCTCGTTCGCGAGCTGCGAGTCGGCCGGACCTTACACCGGGTGCATGAGCCGCGAGAACCGGGCTTCGGTCTCGGCGATCAGCTTCGCGGCGCGAGCGAGGGTCCGCTCGGCGCGCGCGGAGAGCTGGATGGCGCGCTGGAGCTTCTTCTCGATTGTCTTGCGCGTAAGGCGCCTGCGCGGCATGCCTGCAACTGTAGGCCGCCCGTGGGGGCCGGCAAGAAAAGGACCGGAGGACGAGGAATGCTCGCACTGCTGCTGCTCTTCGCCGCGGCGCCGGCGGATCGGGCGAAGGACGTGGCCCTGCGCCTGCCCATTGCGCGGTCCGCCATGCGCGAGGTGCACCTCGCCGCCGCCGGCATTTCCGACCAGCCGCTACGCGCCGCCGTGGAGGCGATGGTGATGGCTCCCTGGGTCCCTCCCGAGTCGTACGCCGTCGCGCACACGGCGGAAGCGGAGCGGATGCTGCAGGAGGCGGGCCTGCTCGAGGGCCGGCTCGAGCTGCCGCCGCAGCGGGGCTCTTTCCAGGCGGCGTGTGGGGGTGACCACCATCCGTACCCTGGCGGTCTTTCGGTGCACGCGTGGGCGGATCTCCTCCATGCCCGCGGGCTTGCCGCGACCTACCAGCAGGTCTACGGGGTGAAGCTGCGCGACGACTGGCTGGTCGCGGCGGCGCTGTGGCACGACGCGCTCGAGGCGGCGACCTTGCCCTGGCGGGACGATGCGACCTGTGGCCCCGAGCCTCGCATCGCGGGGGCGGGCGCGCACCACGTGCTCGGGCTCGCCGCGGCCATCGTCCGCCGGCTTCCCGAAGGGCTCGTGCTGACCATCGCCAGCGCGCGCGCGCCCGTCTTCCGCGACGGCGCCAGGCAGGTCTGCGATTTCTTGCGCGCGGCGTCGATCATCGCCAACGGGAAGCTGCCGGCGGCGCCGTGCCCGGCGAGCGCGCCGCCGGAGTCATATGCGATGAACACCGCCGATGCGGACTACCCGCTCACCCGCACTGCCGCGTCGTGGTACGCGGAGCGCGCGCCGAAAGGGTGGCAACGCTTCGAGGCGATGATCCAGGACGGCAGCGACGTCGCCGCCTGGGCGCGCGCGCAGCGCTACTGACGATCGCCCGACGCCAGCATTCCTCGCAGCCGCGGCAGATCGGCGGGGTCGGCGAACGCTTGCGCCTCGTGGAAGGCGAGCGTCAGGCGCCCTTCGCGCTCGAGGAAGCGCAGGTATTCGGAGAGCGCCGCGGGATCGCGGTATCCGCAGCCGAACGCGCTCGTCCAGGTGGCGATCGCCTCCGCCGCGCGGCCCAGCTCGGCGAGGAGCCGCGCGGCCTCGACCCGCAGCGCGGAAGCGCACGGCGCGCCGTGCAGCCTGGCCGCGATGCGCCGCGCCGCCTCGTCCCGCCGGCCGGCGCGCTGCAAGATGCGCACCTCGTCCACCAGGCGCCCGGGATCGTCGGGCGCGAGGAGCCCTGCCTCGGCGAAATATGCCGCGCTCTCGGCCTGCCGCCCGGACTCGCGGAACCGCCTTCCCACCTCGACGAAGAACCGCGCCGCGGGCGGCTTGCGCTGCACGTCCTCTGGGCGCAGCCGCTGGCCACGGCCGGCGGTGAGCTTCTCCAGCGGCTCGGCGCACTCGCTCTCGGGCTGCTCGGGGGGGCGCGATTCGGCCGCGACCAACGCCGCTTCGTCTCCAACCAGGGCCCACAGGTGCGACCGCATCCAGCGACCGTCGACCTTGTGCTCGTACGGTAGCTCGACGCCGCTCCACGATCCGACGCGCAGCGGTCGCCGGGGAAGGTCTTGCGCGTTGCGCACCTCCAGAAGCGAGAGGAGCGCCGGGACCGCCACGTCGAGCGGCGGCCGGTGGCCGAGCAGCGGCACGGCGGCGACCACGAGCGACGCGTCGCCGCAAGTCGCGCCGTACTCAGCGGCCGGAATCCGATCCTGGACCGCGCTCCACTCCATCCACGGCACGCCGAGATCGATGGACCAGCCCAGATCTCGAGAGGCGTACGGCTTCGCCGCCCGCCGGACCTGCGCGGGTCGCGCGGCGGGTTGGACGGGCTTCTCTTCCGCGGCCATGCGGGCAGCGGGTGCGACTGCAGGCGCGTTGCTGCGCGCGCACGCGGCGAGCATCAGGGCAACGACGGCGACGGCGCGAAACGGGAGCAATCTTCCTCCAGCGCCCTGCGTATCAGCCGCTCAGGCAGGCAGGAAGGAGGACGAGGTGGGGGGCGGTACGGCGCGCAGACCCAAGACCGCGTGTTCAGTCGCTGAGCTTCACGCCCACCTTGGGACAGTCCGCCGCGAGCACGCAGCGCGAGCAGTGCGGCTTTCGCGCGATGCACGTGCGCCGGCCGTGCCAGATGAGGAGCTGGTGCGCCCTGCCCCATCTCTCGGGCGGGAGGAGGGCCGACAGCTCCGCCTCGACCTTGTCGGGATCCTCCTGGCGCGTCAGGCCCAGGCGGCGCGACACGCGACCCACGTGCGTGTCGACCGGCAGCGCGGGCGTCCCGAAGGCGTGGTTCACGACCACGCCAGCGGTCTTCCACCCCACGCCGGGAAGCCGGTACAGCTCCTCGCGCGTGCGCGGCAGCTTGCCCCCGTGCTCGCGCGCGATGCGTTGCATGGCGGCGTGCAGGTTGCGCGCCTTGCCGCGGAACAGGCCGATGCGGCGGATGGCCTTCTCCAGCTCCGGCACCTTGGCCCGCGCGTAGTCCTCCGCGGTGCGGTACTTCGCGAACAGCTCCGGCGTGACGGTATTCACCAGCGCGTCGGTCGTCTGGGCCGACAGCATCACCGCCACCAGGAGCTGCAGCTCGTCCTCGTATTCGAGGGCGATGCGCGCCTCCGGCATCGCCGCGTCCAGCTTGTCGACGATGCGGCGGGCCCGCGCGCTTTTCGCTTCCCTCGATTCGCGAGGCATGATTTCACAGTACCGCATGGACGTGCTCGATCTGCGCAGCGACACCGTCACGCGGCCCACGCCCGGCATGCGCAAGGCGATGGCCGACGCCGAGGTGGGCGACGACGTCTACGGCGAGGATCCCACCGTCAACCGGCTGCAGGACCGCGTAGCCGAGATGCTGGGAAAGGAATGCGCGCTCTGGGTCCCGACCGGAACCATGGCGAACCAGATCGCGGTGGGCGCGCTGGTATCGCACGGCGAAGAGATCGTCTGCGAGCGCGGCAGCCACATCGTGAACTACGAGGGCGCCGCCGCTCCGGCGCTGTGGGGAGCGCAGACGCTGGTCATCGACGGGACCCGCGGCATCTTCGACGCGGAGGCGCTGCGCGCCGTGCTGCGCCGCTCCGACGACGTGCACGCTCCGCTGCAGAAGGCCGTCGCGGTGGAGAACACGCACAACCGCGGCGGCGGTTCGGTATGGCCCATCGACACGCTGCGCGCCGTGTCGCAGGCGGCGCGCGAGGCAGGTCTCGCCGTGCACCTGGACGGCGCGCGCCTGTGGAACGCGCACCTCGCCTCGGGCGTGGCGCTCTCCGAATATGCCGCCTGCGCCGACACGGTGAGCGTCGCGCTCAGCAAGGGTCTGGGCGCGCCGGCGGGGTCGCTGGTCGCCACCGCCCGCGCGCGGCTGCCTTTGCTGAGACGTCTGCGCAAGCGGCTCGGCGGCGGGATGCGACAGGTGGGCATCCTGGCGGCGGCGGGGTTGTACGCGCTCGACCACCACCTGCGCCGGCTGGACGAGGATCACCGCTGCGCGAAGGCGATCGCGGAAGGCGTGCAGGGGATCCGCGGCCTGCGCTGCACGACGCCCGAGACCAACCTGCTCTTCGTCGACGTGGACCTGCCCATGGGGGCGGTCGCCTTCGCCGCCGCGTGCAAGGCGGAAGGGGTCCTGTGCAACGCGGAAGGTGGGAAGGACCGCATTCGCCTCGTCACCCACCTCGACGTACCTCTGGCGCGCGCGGGCGAGGCGGTCGCCCGCCTGAAACGGGCCGCCGGGCGCTGATCGGCTAGACTCGCCGGGATGTCCGAGGCGCTCGCCGAGCATCCCGCGCCGCCGCCGCCGCGCTTCGTCGCGGAGCTCGACACGCTCATCCGGGCGCGCTACCCGCTCATCTACCTGGTCAGCTGGGAGGAGCAGCGGCTCGACGCCATCCTGCAGGACCTGGCCGCGCAGCACGCGAAGGTGCTGTTCGGCTGGTCGGTGACGCGCGGGCTGCGGCGCATCGGTGGGGCGCGCACCGTCCCGCATTTCGACGCGCAGAAGAGTCCGCTGGAGATGCTCGCCGCCCTCGCCAAGCTGGGCGAGCCGTCGCTCGTGGTGCTGAAGGACTTCCATCCGTATCTGGGCGACGCCCAGGTGGTCCGCGCGCTGCGCGAGCTGGCCCACGATCTGAAGTCCACCTACACGACGGTCATCCTGCTCTCGCCCGTGCTGCAGATTCCCGTCGAGCTGGAGAAGGAAGTGTCCGTCCTCGACGTGCCGCTTCCCGGATTCCGCGATCTGTATCAGCTGCTGCGCGAGATCGTGCTGGTCGTGCGGCAGGGCAACCAGGCGACGATCGACCTGTCGCGCGAGCAGGCCGAGCAGCTCATCAAGGCGGCGCAGGGGCTGACGCTGTCCGAGGCGGAGAACGCCTTCGCCAAGGCGATCGCCACCGACGGGATGCTGGGCGGCCAGGACATCCGGCTGGTGCTCGACGAGAAGCGGCAGGTGATCCGCAAGAGCGGCCTGCTCGAGTTCGTCAGCGTGGACGAGGACCTGGGCAACGTCGGCGGGGTCGATTCGCTCAAGCAGTGGCTGGGGAACCGCGCGGCGGCGTTCGGCGAGCCCGCGCGCAAGTTCGGGCTCCCGGCGCCGAAGGGACTCTTGCTCCTCGGCGTGCAGGGCTGCGGGAAGAGCCTCACCGCCAAGGCCATCGCGAACCAGTGGGCGCTGCCGCTCCTGCGGCTCGACATGGGACGGATCTTCTCCAACTTCATCGGCAGCTCGGAGGAGAACCTGCGCAAGGCGATTCGCGTGGCGGAGAGCGTGGCGCCGGCCGTGCTCTGGGTGGACGAGATCGAGAAGGGGCTTGCGGGGACCGCCTCGTCGGGGCAGGTGGACGGCGGGGTCACGGCGCGCGTGTTCGGGGCGATGCTCACCTGGCTGCAGGAGAAGACCGCGCCGGTGTTCGTCGTCGCGACCGCCAACAAGATCGAGGCGCTCCCGCCCGAGCTCTTGCGCAAGGGACGTTTCGACGAGATCTTCTTCATCGACCTGCCCGCCAGCGCCGAGCGGCGCGAGATCTGGTCCATCCACCTCTCGCGCCGCAAGCGCGACCCGGCGCAGTTCGACCTGGCGGAGCTGGCGCAGATCTCGGAAGCCTACAGCGGCAGCGAGATCGAGCAGGCGGTGATCTCGGGGCTGCACTTCGCCTTCGCCGAGGGAGTGGAGCTGCAGCAGAAGCACCTCGTCCGCGCGGTGCAGGAGACGATTCCGCTGGCGACGACGATGGGCGAGGACATCGCGCGCCAGCGCGAGTGGGCCAAGACGCGTGCCCGGCCGGCCTCGGGCCGCGTCAAGCCGCCCAAGGTGGCCTGATGGCCGGCCGGTTCACCCGGTTCCTGCGGCTCGAGCGGCCCCACCAACCGGGGGAGCAGCACACGCCCGTGGCCACTCCGGCGCGCTTCGCTCCGGAAGAGCGGCGCCCACCGTCGAGCGGCATCGAGACCGACGAGGAGCCCGACGACGCGCAGCCGTTCATGCGCTGCGCGCAGTGCGAGATGGACAACACGCGGTTCGCGGATCGGTGCGCGAACTGCGGCGCGGCGCTGCACACGCCGGAGCAGGACCTCTACAACCGGCAGCTCTGGCAGAAGCGGCGCGCCGAGGCAGCGGCGGAGCAGGAGGCGCTGCGGAGGATGCACCAGCCCGCGGCGGCGGAAGTGGGGTCTCAGCCCGTGCATGACGCGCGCTACGCGCTCGGCGAGGTCCTCGCCCGCGAGGTGGCGGAGCGCGAGGAAGCGCGTCTGTCCTGGATGTCGGGCGATGGGAGCGTTCCGTTCGGGTTCCGCGCGGCGATGGCGATGCCGGCGCGTTGGCGTTGGCGGCTCGGGGGCGCGATCGCGCTGTGGCTGGGCGGGACCGGCATCGCGGCGCTGCGCACGCACCATCCGACGCCGATGTGGCTCTTCTTCGGGTCGCTGGCCGTGCTGCTGGCGCTGTTTACGCCGTCGCGGCCCGGGCGGCGCTATTGGTGGGGCTCGCGCGGCTGGTGGTAGGCGACGCAGCGCGGTTACGCGCTGGTTCCATCTCCGTCCAGGCAATGAGCGGCTTTCCGTCTCGTTTCGAGACCCCCTCTCGTTTTCGGACGGGTCGGCGAACCTTCCCTCCCCTCGACGCGCGCGCGGCACGCGGCTCGCAAGGCAGGCGCGCGTGCATGCCTCGCTCCATTGCGCCGCGCTGCTCGGGGCGACGGCCGTGCCGGTCTCCGTGCAGGTCGATCTGGCGCGCGGACTGCCGTGCTTCTTCCTGGTCGGGTTGCCCGACGCGGCCTGTATCGACGCGAGGGTTCGCGTCGTCACCGCGGTGCGGAACGCCGGCTGGGAGCTTCCGCACAAGCGCGTCACCGTGAACCTGGCGCCTGGCGACGTGCGAAAGGAAGGCGCCGGCTTCGACCTGGCCATCGCGCTGGCCCTGCTCCAGGCGGCGAACCTGGTCGCTCCTGCCGCCGGACCCACGCTTGTCATGGGCGAGCTTTCTCTCTCCGGCGACGTGCTGCCCGTCCGAGGCGTGCTTCCTACCGCGCTGCTCGCGCGCAGGATGGGCATCGGGCGCATCATCGTCCCCGAGCTGAACGGGCCCGAGGGGGCGCTCGTCGAGGGCCTGCAGGTCGACGCGGTGAGAACGCTCGCCGAAGCGGCACAGGTATTCTCCGGGGAACTATCCGTTCCGCCGTCGCCTGCCGTCGCGCAGCCTTCCGCCGACACGATGTTGGACCTGTCCGACGTCCGTGGGCAGGACACCTGCAAGCGGGCCCTCGAGATCGCTGCCGCGGGCGGACACAGCGCGCTCCTGGTCGGACCGCCCGGCGCGGGCAAGACCATGCTGGCGCGCCGGATGCCGGGTCTCTTGCCGGCGCCCACGTTCGAAGAGGCCGTCGAGACTACCTCGGTCTGGTCCGTCGCGGGCCGGCTGGGCGCGCGGCAGGGACTGCTCACCGAGCGGCCCTTTCGCGCGCCGCACCACACCATCTCCGTCGCCGGTCTGGTCGGAGGGGGATCGCCGCCGCGCCCGGGCGAAGTTTCAATGGCCCACAACGGTCTGTTGTTCCTCGACGAGCTGCCCGAGTTCGGCCGGGCGGCGCTCGAGGCGCTCCGGCAGCCGCTCGAGGACGGGGAGGTCGCGGTGGTCCGCGCCCGCGGCGCCGCCCTGCTCCCCTCCTGCTTCATGCTGATCGCCGCCATGAACCCCTGCCCTTGCGGTTACTATGGCGATCCCATCAAGCAATGCGCCTGCAGCCAGGCCAACATCCAGAAGTACCTCCAGCGCATCTCCGGTCCCCTGCTCGA
>JBJMQJ010000452.1:0-4897 GCA_045802765.1 Myxococcales bacterium | reverse complement strand
TCTCGATCTCTTCGAGCGGCGGAGGTGGCGAGGTGTAGCGGGCGGTCGCGCCCTGCCGCAAGAGCAGCGCGTCGAACAAGCGCAGCATGAGCCGCATCGGCGGCTTGAAGAGCGCGCAGACGAGCGAGGTCGGCCCGGCGAGGGCCAGGCTCCAGCGCAACGGGTTCGCCGCCGCGAGCGAGCGCGGCGCCAGGTCCAGGAGCAGCGCGAGGACGCCCGCGACCAGGCCGGCCACGAGCTGGAGCGTGGCCCGGGACATCGAGGCGCGCGCGATGCCCGCGCGCGCCAGCATGCCGTTGACCCAGATGGCGCAGGCGACCGCGGCGAAGGCGAGAAGACCGCTGGCGGCGGCGCGAAGCGCGGCCGCGGTCGGCTCGGGCTCGCGCTTCATCGAGAGCACCCAGCGCACCCGCCGGGGGGCGCCGTGCGCCTCGCGAAGGTCGTCCTCGCCCACCGCGGTCAGCGCCGCATCCGCCGCCTGCAGCAGCGCGCGCGACGCGAGCGCTGCACCGGCTGCCACCAGCTCGATCATGCTCTTCCCCGCAGCGTACCATCCCGGGGCAGTTGAAAGGACGCGCCCGGACCCTTATTGTCCGCCCCCCATGAAAGCCCGCGTCGTGGTCACGCTGAAGCGCTCGGTGCTCGACCCGCAGGGCCAGGCGGTGGGACGGGCCCTCGCCTCGCTGGGGTTCGGCGAGGTGCAGGGCGTCCGCCTCGGGAAGATCATCGAGCTGGATCTGGACGAGAAGGATCCGCGCCGCGCCCGCGATCGCCTGACGTCCATGTGCGAGAAGCTCCTCGCCAACACCGTCATCGAGGAGTACCGCATCGAGGAACCGGCCTGATGCTCTTCGCCGTGGTCATCTTCCCCGGTTCGAACTGCGATCACGACGTCTACCACGTCGCCAAGCACGTGCTGGGCCGCGCAGCGCGCTACATCTGGCACAAGGACCGCGACCTGCGCGGCGCCGACGTGGTGGTGCTCCCGGGCGGCTTCTCCTACGGCGACTACCTGCGCACCGGCGCCATCGCGCGGTTCTCGCCGGTGATGGAGGAGGTGCGCAGGTTCGCGCAGCGCGGCGGCCATGTCATCGGCATCTGCAACGGCTTCCAGATCCTGCTCGAGGCCGGAATGCTTCCGGGAGCGGTGCGGCGCAACGACTCGCTCAAGTACGTGTGCCGCGACGTGCATCTCAAGGTCGAGAACGCGATGACGCCCTGGACGCGCAAGTACGCGCGCGGCGAGGTGGTGCGCGTGCCGATCGGCCACGGCGACGGCAACTACTACGTCGATCCGGAAGGGCTGAAGAGGCTCGAAGGCGAAGGGCAGATCGCCTTCCGCTATTGCGATTCCCATGGCGTGCGCGGCGTGCCGGGAGCCAACCCCAACGGGTCGCTGGCGGACATCGCCGGCATCTCCAACGCGCGCGGCAACGTGATCGGCATGATGCCGCACCCCGAGCGCCTCAGCGAAGGCGTCGTCGGCGGCGAGGACGGCCGGCGGCTGTTCGAGAGCATCGTCGAAGCGGTCGAGTAACCCGCCCCTCAGAGCGTCGCACTGTCGTCGCCCAGCATCGCGCGCCGGATGAGCTTCACCGGCGGAAAACCCTGCCGCAGGAACGCGTCGTGGAAGTCCTGCAGGCGGAAGCTGGCGCCGGCCTTCTTGCGGTAGTCGTCGCGCAGCTTCAAGATCTGCAGCTTCCCCAGCGTGTAGACGAGGTACGTCGGATCGCGCGTGCCGCGCTTGGTCTCGCGCAGCGCGTTGGCGTTCGACTGGTAGCCTTCCTTCTCGAAGAACTCGACGGCCTGGTCGAAGGTCATGTCGCCGGTGTGCATGCGGATGCCGACGACGTAGCGGGCGTTCCGTAGCAGCGCGTCCTGGAGCTGCCCCAGGCGCAGCTTGAGGAACGCGGCGTCCTTCTCTTCGGGCACGCCCGGCGTGCGGCCGTAGCCCTCGTCCAGCATCATCTGCTCGGTGTAGTGCGCCCATCCCTCGGCGTTGGTGCCGCTGCCGAGGAGCTTGCGCACCGAGGTCTTTGCCCGCTGCACCCAGAGGAACTGCACGTAGTGGCCGGGGTAGGCCTCGTGGATGGCCGTGCTGATCACCGTGCCGCGGTTGAACCCCGCCATGTGCTCCTCGACCTGCTTCGCCGTCCAGCTCGGCTCGGGGAGCGTGACGTTGAAGAAGGCCTCGTTGGCGCGCTGCTCGAAGGGACCGGGGATGTCCATGGAGGCGAAGGTGAGCGCGCGCATGAAGGGCGGCGTCTCCTCCAGCACGGGCGGAACGGGCGAAGGAATGGTCACGATGCGGCGGTCCGCGATGAAGCCGCGCAGATCGCCGAAGGTGTCGCGGAACGCCTGCAGCAGCTCGCCAGGAGGGGGGTGGTCGGCGCCGAGGTCCTGCAGCACTTGCTCCGATGTGCGGTCGGGCGCGAGCATCCGCGCCACCCGCTGGAACTCGCGCTGGTTCCGCCGTAGATCCGCCATGCCGATCTCCAGCAGCCGGTCGAGCGGGATGTCCACCATCTCCTCGACAAGCAGCTTCTTGCGGTAGGCATCCGCGCCGATCCGGTAGTCGCCCCCCGACCTGGGAAGCAGATCGTTCTGGAGGAACTTCTGGTAGGCGCGGAGGGCAGAGAGGACTTGCTCGTTCGCCTTTGCAAACTCGCGGAGCGTCGCCTCGTCCTTGGCCTGCTTGAACGCGGCCGGAACGTCTTTCTCGAAGAACGAGAGGATCCCCGGAAGCTGCTCCAGGGCGATCTCCGTGTATCGCCGCGGCGGATTCTTCAAGTTCCGCCGGGCGACCTCCAGCGCCGCGGGCATCTGCTTCTCGCGCGCGACGAGCGAACGCAGCCTCTCGTCCGGCGGCGCGAAGCCCCGGCTGATGATCACGAAGGCGCTCATGGTGATGCTGCTCGAGTAGAGATCCGGGTCCTTCTCCCACCCCCGGATCGTCGTCAGGTCGAGCAGGTTCGATCGGATGTCCGAGAGAAGGAGGTCGCGATCGGCGGCATCCGCCGACCCCGAGGCTGCGCTGAACGCCTCGAAACGCCGTTCGAAGTCCTTCAGGGCGGCGACCTGCGCGTCGATCGTCGTCCGCGAGAAGTCCTCGATGCGGCTGTCGTACTGGTGCAACCCTGCGCGCGTCCCTCGCGTGGGCCCGTACTCGAAGAAAACCTCGTCGAAGTACCGGTCCGCCAGAGCGGACAGGTCTGGCTGCGGCGCGTCGCGCCTGGGGGGCGCGCCGGAGCACGCGGTCAAGAGGAGCCCGGCCGCGACGGCGGAGTCGAAGCGTCGGCGATGCCACATGGCGTGGAACGCTACCTCAAGCCGGCGCTGGACGTCAGGCAGGGATCGGAAGCGGAGCAGGCCCCGGCTGCGGCTCTTCGCGGACCTCGGCCCGGACCGAGCCATTTTGCCAGTACCGGAGCTCCGCCACGCCTTCCTCGACCGCGACGTGCGGGAACCCGACGCGAGCGTTGGTCCAGGAGCCCAGATTCAGGTAGCGCGCGCCGCTGCCGATGGGCTCGTCGACGACGCGGTGGCTGTGCCCCATGACGACGTACTTCACGTCGAAGAGCTGCGCGACGCGCCGCGCCGCCTGCTGCAGCATGGGATGCGAGTCGGTCTTGCGCAGCCGCGCCAGCACCGCGTTCACCGCGGCGAAGGCGATGCCCGTCGCCACGCAGCCCGCGAGCTTCGCCCACAGGCCGTGCGCCGCGCCGACCGCGACGAAGGCGCCGAGAAGCCCGAGCACGGCCAGCACCGCGCGGTCCAGGTAGAAGAGCTGCATCGAATCGAACAGGCTTTCCTCGGCCGGCCGCGAGGCGACGGCGAGGAGCTGGCGCGCCTGCGCCTCGGTGCCGGAGAAGCGGCCGAGCGCCTTGCGCAGGTGCGCCGACGACGCGTGCGCGTCGACTTGCGAGATCGCCTTGTCGGCGGCGCGCGCGAACCTGCGCCACGCCTTGAGCGACTGCACGAACACCGGATACGTCACCCGCCAGACCATGACGAAGTAGTCAGCGGCGATGCGCAGCGGGTTGCCGGCCTTGAGGACCCAATCGATGTACTCGGGCACGCCCCAGGTATCGACCTCGTCCAGGTCGGTCTGCTCCGCGTACCGGTTGGCGAAGTAGCGCAGCACCTTGGAGGAGAGCGGCAGGTCCAGCTCGTGGCTGACGCCCGCCGGATCGAAGAACCCGCTCTGCACCGAATAGCGATCATGCGCGTTCCCGTGCTCGGCGTAGAAGAACCCGGGCTCCAGGTAGAACCAAGGGTGGAACTGGATGCGCTGCTCGAATCGTCGCCGGGCGTAGCCGGCGAGACCGAGCCGCGCGGACAGTTGAGTCTTGAACTCCGCCTGCACCGCGGGCCAATGGAACTCCGCGTCATGGTTTCCGCGGACGATGTGTAAGAAGTTTCCCTTCTGGAGAAAACGGGCGAACGCGTCAAAGACCTCCGGGTGGCGAGCGAAGGTCTGGCGCAGCTTCCAGACGCACTTGGCCTCTTCCGAAGCGAGGCCAAACTGCCGTTCTTCGTCGCTGATCTCGAATGACGCGTCGCTCGGGGCAGGAGTGACGGTGATCGCGACGAAATCGACGATGTCGCCGTCCAGGATCAGCCGCCACGGCTTTCCGTTCTTCCGGCTTCCGGCATGGTGATCGAGAAAGCCGGCGAGTTGCGTATCGAAACCGCGCCGCGCGGGCTTGGCGCCGGGCTTCAGGTCGCAGCCGAGATGTAGATCGGAGATCGCCAGAAGGTTGTGCGGGCGCTCCCCGAGAGTCCCGCGCACGCGCTTCCAGACGCCGCTCAGCCCCATGCCGTCCAGCTGAGCAAGCGGCGTGCCCACCGCGCCGGGGCGGGCGGGACGACCCCTTGTCGTCCGCGCAGGTGTGGG